>NZ_JBEXKC010000119.1:0-16428 GCF_040609475.1 Streptomyces sp. NPDC004667
GCCGGCGAGCCGGCCGCCCGCGCCGAGGAACAGGCCGGTGCCTATCGCCCCGCCGATGGCGATCATGTTGATGTGCCGGGACTTCAGGTCCTTGCCGTAGCCCTCGTCACCGGCGTCGACATGGCGGGACGACGCCCCGGCGGGGACCTCGGTCAGGATGCGGTCGCTCATGCGGACTCCGTCTTCGTGGGGGGGGATCGCGAGCCGGGTACGGACGGGGCGGGGTGGCCCGGGGAATCCGGGCACGGGACGCGGCATCCGTGCACCGGCTGCGTGCGGGGCCCGTGCGGCCGCGGACCCGCCGGGCGGCCGGCGCCCGCGGCCCGCCCGCTGCCGTTCCATTCGACGACGGCCCCCGCTCCCCGCACAGCCCCCGATCGAACGCACCGGAGGTGGACGCCCGGTTCGGGAAGGGGTGTACCCGAAGGGGTGGCCCGTACGGGTCTGCGGACCGTGCGGCCCCTGATTATGCTCGGAACTCCGCTCCCACCCGCCGCGTCCTGCCGTTCGCGCCCGTGCCGGCCGTCCGTGCGGAGCGCAGCTGATCGAGGAGAGGACGGACGTGGAGCCGATCCGAGCGGAGCAGTTCGCCTTCCTGGCGAGCCAGGGCCTGGACCCGGCCTCGTTGAAGATCAACGGCCGCCCCCCGAAGACCGTCGCGTACCTGGCGCAGGTCAGCCCCGACTGGCTCCCCCTGTTCACGGCCTATCTTGCCGCGCTGGACGAACAGCACCCCGGCAGGGGTTTCTCCCAATACTGGAAGCTGATCCGCCTGTTCGAGAACAGGAATCCCGTACACCTCCAGGGCATCACGAGTCTCGACGACCTCAAGAAGGCGATCGGTGAACTCGTCAGCGCGAAGCACCTCAAGAACAAGCTGGAGCAGACGAGCAGGACGGACGAGGCGGCCTCGTACGTGCGCGCCGTCACCCTGCTCGACGGCGAGGTCCTGCCCGTCTTCCGGCAGATGTCCGAGGCCCTGAGGACGTTCCTCCGGCAGAACGAATCCAACCATCTGAAGATCATGAAAACGGGGCAGGGGCCCGCCGACCTCTCGCGCAGGCAGCGGGAACGGCTCGCCGCCCTCGCGGTGGCTTCGACGTCCCTGCACGGCATCCTCGACGTCATGTCGGGCCTGACCGACCATTCGGAATTCGCCAGGCTGGAGGCCAAGGAGTTCTTCGCCCGCTTCCAGGACAAGCTGGCGAAGGCCCGGGAGGCGGCGGCGGAGCTCGACGCCGCCCTCCTGTCCTACGGGGACGCCTGGCGCGCCTCCCGCATGTACGCCAAGGGCGGCGGGGGCGACTGGGAAGCCGTCGAGGAAGCGACCGCCCGCTGGTCCTCCCTTTCCGTCGAACGCCTCAACACCGCCGGCAGGACCTTCAAGGAGGCGGCGGAGGCCTGTGGCATCTGGGCGCGGGAGAAGGCCAACCTGATCCACCGTGCCGAGGAGATCGGCTTCTTCGACCATCAGACCGCCGGGGTGGTTCTGCAACTGGCGGACACCTTCTCCGACCTGGCCCTGACGGCCGGCGCCAGCCAGAAGTACCTCGGGCCCATCGCCCTCGGCTTCGCCGGGCTCAAGGCCCTGAAGTCCGGCCTGCGGACGGTCTGGCAGGTCTCCAAGGACTGGGACGTCACCTCGGAGTACGTCGTGGCGAACGTACCCGTCGGCGTACGGGTGTCCTTCCGCGGAACGGAGGAGAACCGCACCGCGCGCAGGACGGCCGAGGCCGCCATCGAGAAGCTGGGGCAGGCCAGTGATGCCTTCCAGAGCGAGGGGATCACCGGCGAGGTGGGCAAGGGGCTGGGCTCGGTCGCGGCACACGTCCCGGACCAGGCGCTGGACGGAGTCCTGGACCGGATCGCCCATGGACTGGAGGCGCTCCCCCAGTCCTCCCACCTCGACCGGGTCCCCGGCGTGAGCGAGGCGCTGGCCGCGCCCAAGGTCGCCAGGGACGTGTCCCGGCTCGTGTACGAGAAGGTGGACGTCATCACCGACCCGGCTGCGGTCCGGCAGGCGCGGCAGGCCGTGGAACGCTGCCTGGGCCCCCTCGTCCTGGACGACCTCGACACGCTCTGCTCCTCGGTCGAGGTGCTCGTCCACGGGGACAACACGATGAAGATCGCTTTCCCCGACCTGGTCACGGGCGAGCGGCGGGTCGGCTGGCTGGACAGCTTCATGAACTTCCAGGACGAGAAGGACCGCTTCGGACCCATGTCGCTGTGGGTGTGCTCCACCGCGCGGCAGGCCGACCTCGACGGCACGCTGAACTGGAAGTTCCCGGCGGACGCGCAGGTCCACTGGGACCGGCTCATGTTCCTCGACGCCCAGAGCCGGGGCGACCGGATCGTCTTCGTCTACAGCGGTGAGGTCACCTACACCAGGGCGGGTGGCTGCGCCGCACCCCACACGGAGGTGACGATCGAATTCGACGCGGGAGACTACGAGTTCATCGCCGTCGAGGTGCGGGACCTCCTGGTGGAGGAACGCGGGGAGGTCCTGCGGCTCGCCGCGATGGAACTGGAAGCCCTCTCGATGGCCCTGCCCTCGATCCCTGACGGATGCGTACTGACGGAACTGGCGGACCGGTCTTTCTTCCTCGACGAGAACCATCCCCTCCTCGCCCCGCATCCCCCGGCGGAGGTGCAGCACCTGAGCTGGGCCGGCTTCCTGACCGTCGTCGCGGAATGGAACGACTGGGTACGACAGGGGTACGTGCGCGACGGCACGTGACACGGCCGGGCCGGCCGCGTTCCTCAGAGGAGGGGCGTCGCCCGGTCGAGGAACCCGCCGACGCGTTCCCACGCCGCGGCGTCCCTGTCGAGCGCGGGCAGTTCGGTGGCACCGGTGTCCTGCCAGCCCAGGGCCACGGTCACGGGGTCGGCGCCCGTCGCCGCGGCCACCGCCAGGGCCGCCGCGCCCCGTGCGACCACCTCGCCGGACGCCGGCACGATCACGGGACGTCCCGAGAGCCGGCGCACGGTTTCCACCCAGGCGCTGCCCCGGGCTCCTCCCCCGATCAGGCGGATCGGCAGACGGGCGACGTCCGGGGCGGCCGGGTCGGCCCCCGCCGCGCCCAGGACGGAGTCGAGCGCGCGCAGCAGGGAGACGGACGCCCCTTCGTACGCGGCGCCGAGGATCTGCTGGGGCGTGGTGCTGTGGCGCAGCCCGGACAGGATGCCGGAGGCGCCGGGAACGTCTGGCGTGCGCTCGCCGTCGAGGTAGGGCAGGAGGACGGTTTCCCCGCCCGGCAGGGCGTCGTCGCGGTGCAGGCCCAGCAGGGCCGCGATCCTGTCGATCGCGAGGGTGCAGTTCAACGTGCAGGCGAGGGGGAGGTAGGCGCCGTCCGCGGAGGCGAATCCGGACACGCCGCGCGCGGTGGACCTGGTCTCGGTGGCCGCGAAGACGGTTCCCGAGGTCCCGAGGCTGAGGACGGGGTGGTGGAGCAGTCCCGTCCGCCCCAGTCCCAGGCCGAGTGCGGCGGCCATGTTGTCGCCGGTGCCGACGGCGACCGGGATGCCCGGGGTGAGTCCGCCCAGGGCCCGGGCCGCGGCGGTGGTGAGCGGGCCGGCCCGGGAGGCGCCGGTGGGGGCGAGCCGGGGGAGCCTGGCCCGGTCCAGCCCGATCAGTGCGAGCAGTTCGTCGTCGTACGCTCCGAGTGCGGTGCTGTACCAGCCCGTTCCGGACGCCTCGCCGGGATCGGTGAACGCACGGCCGCAGAGCCTTTCGGTGAGGAAGTCGTGGGGAAGGCGGACCGCCGTGCAGGCCGCTGCCGCGTCGGGATCGTTCTCCCGGAGCCAGCGCCATTTGGTTGCCGTGAACGCGGCGACCGGCGCCGACCCGGTCCGCGCCCTCCAGGCTTCCTCGCCGCCGAGGTCCGCGAGCAGCGAGGCCGCCTGCGGGGCCGAGCGGGTGTCGTTCCACAGGAGGGCCGGGCGTAGGGGTCGCCCGGCCTCGTCGAGGGCGACGAGGCCGTGCTGCTGGCCGGCCACCGCGACGGCGGTCACGGCCGCCGGATCGGTGCCGTGGGCCGCGAGGTCGGCCAGGGCCGAGCCCACGGCGGCGCACAGGGCGCGGACCCAGGTCGCGGGGTCGCTCTCGCGGGCCCCGCCGGTGCCCGTCACCTCGTGCGGGGCGCGCCCGGTGGCCCGTACCCGGCCCGTGTCCGCTTCGACGAGGGCCGCCTTGGTCGCCTGGGTGGAGCTGTCGATCCCGAGGACGAGGGGGTGGTGACGTGTCATGTGGTTTCACTTCCCATCGGGGGACGGCGCACCCGGCCGTCATCCGGCGGCGGCTGCACCGCGTACGCCCATGAGGTGTTCCAGGGCGAGTTGGTCGAGGCGCTCGTAGGCCATGCCGCGCTCGGCCGCCGCCCGGACGTCGAAGTCCTCGTAGGCGGACCGGTCGGCGAGGAGGTGGTGCAGGTACTCCATCGTGCCGAGCGTCGGAACGGCGAGCTGGTCGACGCGGGAGGCCTGCAGGGCGTCCCGCACCTCGGGATCCGCCCGGAAGGCGGCCGCCTTCTCCTTGAGGATGAGGTAGTTGCGCATGCAGGCTTCGGCGGAGACGAAGACGCCTTCGGCGTCCTCGGTCCGGGACGGCTTGAAGTCGAAGTGCCGGGGGCCGTCGTAGCCGCCGGATTCCAGGAGGTCGACGAGCCAGAAGGCCTGGCGCAGGTCGCCGGCGCCGAAGCGCAGGTCCTGGTCGAACTTGATGCCGTTCTGTCCGTTGAGGTCGATGTGGAAGAGCTTCCCGGCCCACAGGGCCTGGGCTATGCCGTGCTGGACGTTGAGGCCGGCCATCTGCTCGTGTCCGACTTCGGGGTTGACGCCGAAGAGGTCGGGGCGCTCCAGGCGTTCGATGAAGGCGAGGGCGTGGCCGACGGTGGGCAGGAGGATGTCGCCGCGGGGTTCGTTGGGCTTGGGCTCGATGGCGAAGCGGAGGTCGTAGCCGCGGCTGACGACGTAGTGGGCCAGCAGGTCGAAGGCCTCCTTCAGCCGGTCGAGGGCGACCCGTACGTCCTTGGCCGCGCCCGACTCCGCTCCTTCGCGGCCGCCCCAGGCGACGTACGTCGTGGCGCCGAGTTCGACGGCGAGGTCGATGTTGCGGATCGTCTTGCGGAGGGCGTAGCGGCGGACGTCCCGGTCGTTCGCGGTGAACGCGCCGTCCTTGAAGACGGGATGGGTGAACAGGTTCGTGGTGGCCATCGGCACGGCCATTCCGGTGTCGTCCAGGGCTCGGCGGAAGCGCTTGACGCGGAGGTCGCGTTCGGTCTGGTCGGCGTCGAAGGGGATGAGGTCGTCGTCGTGGAAGGTGACGCCGTACGCTCCCAGGTCCGCCAGCCGGCGGACCGCCTCGGCCGGGTCCTGCTCAGGGCGGGTCGCGTCGCCGAAGGGGTCGCGACCCTGCCAGCCGACGGTCCACAGGCCGAAGGTGAAGCGGTCGTCGGGCTCGGGCGTGTAGCTCATGGGGATTCCTGTCGGTGGGCGGACCGGTGGTGGTCCGGTGGGTTCGGGGGCTCGGGGATTCCGGCGTCCGGGGGTGCGCGGGCGCGCCCGCGCGCCGGGTGGTCAGCCCATCTCCTCCAGCGTCTTGCCCTTGGTCTCGGGCACCCACTTGAGGGCGAAGGGGACCGAGAGCGCCGCGCAGACGGCGTAGAAGACGTAGGCACCCGAGAGGTTCCAGTTGGACAGGCTGGGGAACGTCACCGTGATGGCCCAGTTGGCGATCCACTGGGCGGCCGCCGCGACGCCGAGGGCCGAGGCGCGGATGCGGCCCGGGAACATCTCTCCGAGGAGGACCCAGACCACCACGCCCCAGGAGAGCGCGAAGAAGAGCACGAAGAGGTGGGCTGCGACCAGGGCCACGGTGGCCTGGGTGCTCGCGAGGTGGATGGCGGAGCCGGAACCGGTCCGGTAGGAGAAGGCCCACGCGGCCGCTCCCAGGGAGAGGGCCATGCCGACGGAGCCGATCAGGATCAGGGGCTTCCTGCCGATCCGGTCCACGAAGACCATCGCGACGACGGTACCGACGAGATTGATGATGGACGTGGTGAAGGAGTAGAGGAACGAGCTCGTCGGGTTGATGCCCACGGACTCCCACAGCGACGCGCTGTAGTAGAAGATCACGTTGATGCCGACGAGCTGCTGGAAGACGGAGAGGCCGATGCCGACCCACACCACGGGCAGGAAGCCGCGCCGGCCCAGCAGGTCCCTGAAGGTGGACTTGACCTCGTGCCGCATCGACTCCTCGATCTGCCGGATCCGCGCGGCCGGGTCCGTCCGCGGTCCCTCGATCTGCCGCAGGACCTCTCCGGCCCGGTCCGTGCGTCCGGCCGCGATGAGGTAGCGGGGGGACTCGGGGATCTTCAACGACAGCAGCCCGTAGGCGACCGCGGGGACCACCATGACTCCGAGCATCCACTGCCAGGCCTCCAGTCCCCCGATCACTCCCCTCTGCTCACCGTGGGCGAGCCGCAGGATGATCCAGTTGACCAGCTGGGACATGGCGATGCCGATGACGATGGCACCTTGCTGGAACGAGGCGAGGCGCCCTCGGTAGGCGGGGGGTGAGACCTCCGCGATGTAGGCGGGTCCGATGACCGACGCCATGCCGATGGCGAGGCCTCCGAGGACCCGCCACACGGCCAGGTCCCAGAGCGCGAAGGGGAGCGCCGATCCGACGGCGCTGACGGTGAAGAGGACGGCGGCGATCTGCATGCAGCGGATCCGGCCGATGCGGTCCGCCAGGCGGCCCGCGAGGGCGGCGCCGACCGCACAGCCGACGAGCGCGGCGGCGATGACCTGCGCGAGGCCTGCCGAACCCACGGCGTATCGGTCGCGTACGGCTTGGACGACGCCGTTGATCACCGAACTGTCGTAGCCGAAAAGGAATCCCCCCATGGCGGCGGCAGAGGCGATGAACACGACACGCCTGAGGGCGCGGGAGGGCGCCACGGGAGCGGGAACGGGGGGTGGTGTGGTCAATGTAGTCACGGCGGACTCCCTGACATGGCCCGCGGCGCCCGGAAGGCTGCGGCGGAAGGGATTGGAGTCGAGAACCCGGCCGGACGCACCTGCCGGGTGCCGCACCAGCGCGGTGCCCGTGACGCCCGTCCGACGGGCCGGTCCCCACCACGCGGGCGGAACACCCTGGGGAGGGGACAGGCCTCTTTTCTATCCGGCGGCCCGGTGCCGTGGCTTCCACCCGCGGGGGGAACGACCGGGGGAGCCGGCATCGCCCGACCGGCGTACGGCCCTTGCGGGACCGCTGCCCCGTCCGTCCCCCCGTCCGCGCGTCCCGGTGAAGCCGGACCGGGCACCGATCCGTTCACCACCGGCCCCCTCCGCTTTCCCTTTCGGCCCGCCCTTCCCCTTCAGGGTGCGGCCCCTCGCCGCGGCGATGTCGTCCGGCCCGGTACGACGTACACCTACAAAGTCGGTTATGCGGCCCGGAACGGGACCGAACCGAATGTTCCGTGGACGCGATCGGCCGGAGGCGGAAACTCGATTTCGATTCCGATATGCCCTCCCCCTTGCTGACTCCGATCCGGGAAACCCACGTATTCAGGAGCACCTCACCGGAATCCGAGAAGCTTGCCGAGGTGTCTCCTGGAACCCTGTGGCCCGTCACCCGCCATACCCACGGTGCACCTGTGGCCGATGGGTCGGGAATGATGGACGACAAATGGCTGGAGGTCGCCGCTCACAACGGATCCACCGGGTACGTTCCGTCCGCCCACGTCCATATCGACAGCTGGAAGGACTCCAGGCGCTGCCCGGGCTGACGGCTCTCACCGCGAGGGCGCCCCGGGCGGTGTGCCGACGACGTCTTGACGCGCCGGGGGAGGCTCCCGATCCTCTTGTGGGCAGGTACATGACATTTCCTCGATGCCCAGTCTGGGGTAAGCAGGATGAAGCGACGTCCACGTACCAGGCGCAAGCCGTCCCTCGCGCTCCTCCCGTTACTGCTGGCCCTCCTGGCCCTGATGATCAGCCCGGCGGGTGCGGACGCCCCCGGTGGCCGGGAGTGGTGGGATCCGGTGTCGCGACCCACACCGGATTCGCAGATCAACGTCGTCGGCGCCCCCTTCACCGGCACCGACGCGCAGCACCGGGTCCGCGGCTTCGCCGACGCCCACGTGCACCTGATGTCCAACGAGGGCTTCGGGGGGCGGCTCATCTGCGGCCGGCCGTTCTCCCCGGACGGCGTCGCCGATGCCCTCAAGGACTGCCCCGAGCACTACCCCGACGGCACCCTCGCGGTGTTCGACTACGTCATGCACGGCGGTGACGGCCGGCACGACCCCGTCGGGTGGCCGACGTTCAAGGACTGGCCGGCTCCCGGATCCGTCACCCACCAGCAGACCTACTACGCCTGGATCGAGCGGGCCTGGCGCGGCGGGCAGCGCGTCCTGGTGAACGACCTCGTCACCAACGGCGTCATCTGCTCGGTCTACTTCTTCAAGGACCGCGGCTGTGACGAGATGAGCGCCATACGCCTGGAGGCGCAGAAGACGTTCGAACTCCAGGCGTACATCGACGGCATGTACGGCGGGCCCGGCAAGGGCTGGTTCCGCGTCGTCACCGACAGCTCCCAGGCCCGGGAGGTGATCGAACAGGGCAAACTCGCCGTGATCCTGGGCGTCGAGACCTCCGAACCGTTCGGCTGCAAGCAGATCTTCGACATCCCCCGGTGCAGTCGGGAGGACATCGAACGAGGACTCGACGAGCTGTACCGGATCGGCGTGCGCAGCATGTTCCTGTGCCACAAGTTCGACAACGCCCTGTGCGGTGTCCGCTTCGATTCGGGCAGCGTCGGCAAGGCCATCGACGCGGGCCAGTTCCTCTCCACCGGAACGGTCTGGCAGACCGAGCCGTGCGCGGGGCGCCAGAGCGACAACCCGATCGGGGACGCGGGCGCCCGGTGCAACACGCGGGGCCTGACCGACCTCGGCGAGTACGCCGTCCGGGCCATGATGAAGCGGCACATGATGCTGGAGATCGACCACATGAGCGCGAAGGCCACGAGCCGGTCCCTCGACATCCTCGAACAGGCGGGGTATCCGGGCGTGATCTCCTCCCACAGCTGGATGGACACCGACTGGACCGAACGTCTCTACCGCCTCGGAGGCTTCATCGCCCAGCACACCCACGATGCTCCGGCGTTCGCCGCCGAGGCGCGGCAGACGGCCGGCCTGCGGCAGAAGTACGGGGTGACCGGCTACGGCATCGGCAGCGACATGAACGGTGTCAGCGGGCAGCCCGGCCCCAGCGGCACCGCCCGCGTCCGGTACCCGTTCGCCAGTCCCGACGGCGGCTCGGTGCTGGACCGGCAGGTCACCGGGCAGCGGACCTGGGACGTCAACAGCGACGGCACCGCCCACTACGGCCTGCTCCCGGACTGGATCGAGGACATCCGGGTCACGGGCGGACAGGACGTGGTGGACGAGGTGATGCTGGGTGCCGAGTCCTACCTCCGGACCTGGGGGGCGACCGAGAGGCACCCGGGGGACCGCTTCGAGGGCTGCGCCGGCCCGGCTCCGGGCGATCCCACCGTGGAAGTCCGCTACCAGGCACACGTCCAGGACATCGGCTGGCAGAGCTACACGGGGGCGAACGGAACCAGCGTCGGGACCACCGGCCTGGGCAAGTCGGTGGAAGCGGTCAGGATCACGGCGCGGGGTGCGGGTGGCCTGTGGGTCCGCGCCCACGTCCAGGACGTCGGGTGGCAGCCGTGGCAGTACGCCGCCGACGGCCGGGAGGTGACGGTCGGAACGGTCGGGCGGAAACTGCGCCTGGAGGCACTGGAGGTGCGTACCGGCACGGGCAGCGTGGCCGGCCGGGCCCACGTGCAGAACGCCGGGTGGAACGCGCCGGTGAGGGGTACCGACATCCTGCTGGGGACGACCGGGCAGGGGCTGCGCCTGGAGGCGTTCTCGCTCGGGCTGTGTCCGTGACCCACCCGCGGCGCGTGCTGCCGTGACCGGCCGCCGGGTCCGGCGGACGTGAGCGGGGCACGGTCCGGAGCGTTCTCGTGGACGGCGTCCGGGGCCATCGGCCGGGACGCCGTCTGCTCGTCAGACGAAGGAGACCAGCCCGAAGCGGTCGACACGGACGTTCGTCGAGGGCCCGTAGGGCCACTCGACGCCGGCCCCGGCCCAGCGCCAGCTCTCCCCCTCGATCCGCTGGTGTTCGTACTGGTTGCTCCGTGAGAGGCTCCCCATGCAGATGAAGACCCGGGTTTCCCTTGTCAGCGGTACCCCGCTGAAGAGGCTGTCGAGATTTATGTTCCCGAAGGCACCGGATCCGTGGAATCCCCTCATGTTCGCGTAGCGCCCGTCGTTCACATCCCAGGCGACGATGATGGAAACACAGTCACCCATGTATCCGGTGGTGATTTCCTCGTCATCTGCGGGAAGATCTTCCGCCTCGCCTTCGGCGTACTGCATCGTGAGTTCCATGCCGCCACTCTGTGAAGGCTCCCCTGCACCCGTCCAGCCTCAACGGGCAGACCTTCGCGCACTCGGCTCGTGCCGCTCGGCTTCATGCGACCACCGGACGGGCCGGTAAACAAACACCGGACCCGGTAAATACCTACGAGAAGGCAGTGCGACAAACATCGCGGACATCGGACGCGGGAAATGAACCGTCACTTCGCGAGCGGAGAGGTGTGTATTATGCCGGAATGACGCAAAAGCGAGTGGTAATCTACATCGACGACATGACGGGCGAGGAATCCCAAGAAGCCTCGCCCCACAGCTTCTCCCTGGACGGCGTCGAATACGAAATCGACCTCTCACCGGAGAGTTTCGACAAGCTGCTGGCCGATTTCGGTCCGTACCTCCGAGCCGCCCGCCGGGTACGGACCCCCAGGCGGAGAAAGGGTTCGGTGACGTCCGAACCCCAGCTGAGCAGCGAGATCCGGGAATGGGCCCGGCTCAACAACCACGAGGTCAACGCGCGCGGCCGAATTCCGGCGGACGTGCGCGCCGCCTACGAGGCCGCTCGCTGACCGCTCGTACGCACCCCCGGGCCGTACGGTGCTCCCCGCGTGCGCTCAGCCCTCCGGGGGTGTGTGGCGCGCCGGCTCCCGCCGCTCCGGGTGGACGCGTGGAGCCACCCCGTTGTTCCGCAGCCATGCCGTGGCGAGTACCGGGGGCAGCGCCGGTGAGATCAGCCAGCCCTGGATCAGGCCTACCCCCATCCCGGACAGCAGCCTCCGCGTCGCCTCCTCCTCGACGCCCTCGGCCACCACCGTCAGGCCCAGCTCGTGGGCCAGGTTCACGGAGCAGCGGACCACGGCCGCGTCCTGGGGGTTCCAGGCCATTCCGGCGACGAAGGAGCGGTCGAGCTTCAGCTCTCCGACGGGAAGTGCCCTCAGGCGTGCCAGCGATGCGTGCCCCGTCCCGAAGTCGTCCAGACTCACCGTCACCCCGCGGGAGGCCAGTTCCGCGAGCGTGCCCGCCGTCCGGACCATCTCGTGCGTCTCGGCCGTCTCGGTGATCTCCACCGTCAGCGCGTCCGCGGGCAGCCCGTGCCGGCTCAAGCGGTTCAGGACCTCGTCGGCGAAGCCCGGTTCCAGGGCGTCGGCCGGGGTGATGTTGACCGATACCCGCACGGGCAGGGCGGCCGCGTGCCATCCCGCCGTCTGGGTCATGGCACGTTCCAGCACGAACGCCGTCACACGGGGCATGAGTCCGCCCCGTTCGGCCAGTCCGAGGAAGGCGTCGGGCGCCAGCACGGTTCCGTCCGCGCGCCTCCAGCGGATGAGCGCTTCCACTGTCACCGCGCGGCCGTCGTCCCTCACCTGGGGCTGGTAGTACAGCTCCAGTTCCTGCCGGTCCAGCGCGTCCCTGAGATCGCAAACGCCCGGTTCCGGGCGGTCCGATTCCGGGCGCTCCGGTTCCAGGCGCTCCGATTCCGGGCGTTCCGATTCCGGGCGTTCCGATTCCGGGCGTTCCGATTCCGGCGGGTGCGCCACCCGTCCCGCGGACGGGAGTTTGCGGGACATCCCGAAGCCGCCCACCACTCCGCGGCGCAGGACGCGCACTACAGGGCCCCGTGGCCAGCCTCGCTCACGCATCAGTCGTCCTTCTTCGGCAACACGTAGACCGAAGTGTGCCCGTGGGGCATCCCGCGCGGTGAGGGACGCCGGGGCAGCTCATCGTGCACGGCTCGGGCACGGACCGCCGGGCGTTCAGCTCAACGGACGGGGCCCGGCCGGGCCGCGCGGGACTTCTCGCGGGCGACGACCGGAACGGGGAGGGTCAGCTGCTGGCCGACCGGGCTTACGTAAGTGGCGTACATGACCACCGGTTCGTCACCCTCGTTGCGGCCCAGGTGGGCGTGGATCATTCCCGAGGGCTCCAGGAAGGAGGTGCCGGCCGGGTGGACGTTGACCCGGCCGATCGCGTCGTAGTGGGTGAGTTCGCCCTGCGCCACGACCGCGAACACGTCGCCGGGATGGTAGTGCCAACCGGTGTCCGCGCCCGGCTGGATGACGATCCGCTGCACCACGGTGTGGCAGGGGCCGTCCTGCACCGAGAGTTCGAACCCTTCGGCGCCCTCTCCGTGGGCCAGGGTCCTCGTCTCCACGCAGGACGGCGCGCTCGCGGGCTGTCCTGTTTCCACGAGGTGGTGTCCTCGCCTCACGATCCCTCCCGCCTGCTGCTTGCGTACGGCTGTCATGCGTCTCACGTCCTTTGGACCGGCCGGCGCCCCTTCGCGGGGCACGGCCGGGGTCGACGGTCCGGTCCGTCCAGCCTGCCGGGGTCCGCGGTCCGCGCGGCTCCTCCGACCGGCCCACGCGGCGGGTGATACCGCGCCGTCGCGGTCCACGGGCGACGTCTTCCGTCACGCCGCCGACCGTTCGGGGAAGGAGAATCCGTAGCCGTGCTCCTTGAACCACGGCAGGAGCTGTCCGAGGGCCGCGACCGTCTCGGCGCGGTTGCCGCCGCCGTCGTGGAGCAGGATGATCGGGCCGTTCGGGAGCTGCTTCTCGACCGCGGCGACGATGTTCGCCGTTCCCGGCCGGCTCCAGTCCCTGGGGTCCACGTCCCAGCCCAGCGGGCGCAGGCCGTGCGCTGCCGCCACCGACCGGCTGAACGGGGTGAACGCACCGCCGGGGGCACGGTAGTACTCCGCCTTCGCTCCCCCGGCCGCGGCGTCGATGGCGGACCGGGCTGCCGTGATCTGGTCGGACTGGTAGGCGTCGGACTTCTTGTCCATGGTCATGTCGTGGTCCATGGAGTGGTCGCACAGCCGGTTTCCGGCGGCGGCGACCTCCTTGACGAGTTCCGGATACTTCACGGCGTTCTCGCCGATCATGCAGAACGTGGCCTTGACGTGGTTCTGGGCCAGCACCGACAGCACCTTCGGCGTCCAGACCGGGCTCGGACCGTCGTCGATGGTGAGGTCGACCGTGTGGTCGCCGCCCTCGGAGACCTTGGCGAAGCTCGCCGGAACCTTCGCGTCCTTGGCCGTCGGCGCGGTGACGGGAGCCGTGGTCGGCCGCGGGTCCGGTGCGGCGGAGGCCGCGCCGACGCCGCACGCCACCACCCCCAGCGCGAGTGCGGCGGTCACCGCGAGGGACCGGGCGGTGCGCTTCGTCCTGATCGTGCTGCGGGGCATGTCGTCTTCTTCCGGTCGCTGGTCGGGGATCTCGCTCCATCGTGTGCGGAGCGGAACTCCCGTCGCTTCAACCGATCGGTGGCCCGGCCGACGCAATCCGGGGTCGGATCGGGGGGTCCGCGATGCCGCACCGCGGAAGCCGCCCGCTCCTCCCCCTCCCCCTCCCCCGTCGTCAGCAGTGGCGCATCGCGACCACCCGGTTCTCCACGGAGCCGTACCCGGGGTAGGTCGCGTAGGCGGACGCGGCGATCGGGCTGCACGTACTGCTCGAACCGTCGGCGTAGAGGACCTGGAGGTCGTAGTCCGCGCCGCAGGTGTTGTAGACCGCGGTATAGCGCCAACTGTCCGACCAACTGATGCAGGTGGGCGCGATTCCCGAGACCGGGGTGTCGGTACGGGTACGGAACCTGTCCGCCGTGTTGATCTGACGGCCGGTCTGGGGTTCGAGCAGCCTGTTGCCGCCGGCCTCCCAGACGACGGATCCGTCGGGCTTCTTGATGATGTACTTGAACTCGACGCGCACGGAGTGCGTCAGCACCTGGGCCGTCCAGTCGGGGTACTGCGCGGCGTTCGCCGGGACGGCCCGGTCAGGGGCCCAGGATCCCAGCTCGGGCACGCTTCCCACGACGAAGACCTGGTCTCCCCAGGTGGTGACGGCGTTCACCCGGAACGCGAGCGGGGTACCGGGCTGCTCCTCGGCAACGGCGACGGACGCGGACGCGGACCAGCCGATCAGCGCCGTGCACAGCGCCGTGGCGCAGGCCAGTAATCGACCGGTTCGGGCAGCGCCGGACCTCTTGGCTCGTGACGACTTGAACGTGCTCACATTTTTCCTTCCACCGGGAGGCAAGTGGTGTGAGCCTAGCCATCACTGCAAGAACTTGCTGCAAGCTTTCAGCCGAAGTGGACCGACATCTTCCGGCAATGCGCGGGCATCAGGCCGACAGCGGCCATGCGGGGCGCCGTCAGGCTCCGCGGAGCCACGCCGTCGGGTCGATGAAGGAGTGCGCCGAGTACTCCGCCTGGTTGCGGACCTCGAAGTGCAGGTGCGGACCGGTGCTGTTGCCCGTCGAGCCGACGTAGCCGATCAACTGGCCGGCGTTCACCTTGGTGCCGGCCTGCACGGCCTTGCCGGACAGGTGCGCGTACAGGGTGTAGGTGCCGTCCGGGTGCTTGACGCGGACGTTGACCCCGTAGGCGGGGGCGCTGTCGGAGCCGACCACCGTGCCGCTTGCGGCGGCCCTCACGTTGGTCCCCTTGGGCGCGGTGAAATCACTGCCGGTGTGCCGGCCCAGGCCGTACTTGGCGGAAGGCGTGCCGTAGCCCTTGCCCGTTCCCCCCTCGATCGGGCTCACCCGGCCCGAAGCCGACGGCTCGGAACCGGACTTCTCCTGGCTCTTGGGCTCGGTCTTCCGGGGGGCGGGGGCGCCCTGCTCGGCCCCGTTCCCCTTATCGCCGCCGGGAATCGTGAGGACCTGCCCGACCCGGATCACGTTCGGGTCGGCACCGATGACGGACCGGTTGGCTTCGTAGAGGGCCTGCCAGCCGGCGCTGCCGTACGCGGTCGCGATGTCGTGCAGGGTGTCGCCCGCGACCACCGTGTGCGTTCCGGCGGAGCCCGCGCCGGCCGCCTGCGGTGACGGCTTCTTCTCCGTGCCGGAGCCGGACTGGGCGGAGCCGTTGCCGTTGCCGTTGCCGTTGCCGTTGCCCTTGTTCTTGACCTTGGCCGAACCGGAACCGCCGGAGGGAGCCTTGCCGCTGACCTTGCCGACGAGGGCGTTGAGCGGCTCGCCCGTCTTCGCGTTACAGGTCCACGCCTTGGGGCCCTGGCCGTTGAGGATGCGCTCCGCGACCGCGATCTGCTGTTCCTTCGTCGCCTGGTACGGGTATTCGGCGAAGTCCGTGCCCTTGTAGTCGTCCCACGTGGGCTTTTGGATCTGAAGCCCACCGGTGGAACTGGCGTGCCCGGACGGCAGGTTCCACTTGCCGTCCGACTCACATTTGGCGATTTTGTCCCAGGCGCTGTCGGTTGCTGCCGAGGCCGGGCCCGCGAGCGTCAGCGGGATGCTCGCCCCGATACCCGCGGTGACCGCCAGGGTCACGGTCTTCTGCTGGACGGTGCTGGTCGTCGGCTTGCGATGTCGGTTGTGTCGCGCCATGTGGTGGATCCTCCGTCGGCCTGCAGGGGGCATGGGGTGGGACTGACGGCAGTTCCGCCGAGGCGACAGTCCCAGCCCTTCGAACGTATCCACGGGCCCCGGGAACGCAGTAGGCCCGATAGGACAGAGGAACGGTCACCCGGGCGGGTCGGTCCGGGTGCCGCCACCGGCGGTCCTCGTCGTCCCGTACGGCAAGCCGGACGTGCGGCCCGAAAGGGCAGGATCAGCGGGCGGGCATTACGGAGACGGTCCTGAGCAGTAAGAATGTGCGACAGCCAGCCGGGCCGTACGGGGAACCTTCCGGGCAGCGTTGCCGGGGTACCCCCGCCTGAGCGAGGTCCCGGGCCTCGCCGACCCGCGTCGACCCGTCGACCCGTTGACCCGCGTCCCGGAGACACCGGGCCGTCGACGCCGGACGGGTGCGGGGCCGGAGGCGGTCGGGGCGCCGGACACGTCGGCGCCGTCCAGAGGAGGATCCATGAGCAACACCACCGCGGAGCGTGCGCCCGAAGCCCACCGGGACCATCTCGGGCACGTCGTCTTCATCACCGCGGCCGCGGCCATGGGCGGATTCCTCTTCGGATACGACAGCTCCGTCATCAACGGCGCGGTCGAGGCGATCCGGGACCGCTTC
>NZ_JBEXKC010000120.1:0-15996 GCF_040609475.1 Streptomyces sp. NPDC004667
CTCTCTTTGGGTTGCGGTCGCTCTTCCGCTCTGTTGAGGTCGGGGGGGGGGGGGGGGAGCGCACGACGGTCCCGCGCGCCGCGGCGTACGGAGGGTCCGGGCGGCGGGCCCGGTCAGGCGAGCCGGTCCACCTCGGGGTGGTCCTTCAGCCAGGCGCGGACGGCCTGCTGCTCCTGCCCCTTGCCGGTGTCCTGGATCTTCGCCTCCAGGCCGGTGAGCTGGGCCTCGGTGAGCTTGAAGGAGCGCAGCCACTCGGCCACCTTCGGCTCGTCGGCGGAGAAGCCCTTGCGCGCCAGGGTGTGGATGCCGTCACCCTTGCCCCAGGCGCCCTTGGGGTCCTCCAGCTTGGTGAGCTCGTACGAGGAGTAGGCCCAGTGCGGGGACCAGAGGACGACCGCGACGGGCTCCTTCTTCTCGTAGGCCCGCTTCAGCTCGGCGAGCATCCCCGGGGTGGATCCGTCGACGACCTTGTACTCGCCGTCGAGGCCGTACTCCCCCAGCACCTTGTCCTTGAGGATGGACATCTCGCCGGCGCTCGGCTCGATGCCGATGATCCGGCCCTTGAACTCGCCGGACCTGCCCTTGAGGTCGGCCAGCGAGCGGACGTCCTTCATGTAGGAGGGGACGGCCAGCTCCAGCGAGGTGGGTCCGTACCAGGAGCCGAGGTCCTCCAGCTTGTTCCCGTACTTCTGCCAGTACTGGGCGTGCGTGACGGGCAGCCAGGAGTCGGTCTGGAAATCGATCTGGCCGCCGGCGAGGCCGGTGTAGAGCGCGCCGGCCTCCAGCTGGCGGGCGTCGACCTCGAAGCCGCGGCGCTCCAGCAGTTCCTTCCAGAGGAAGGTCGAGGCGATGCCCTCGTCCCAGGGGATGTAGCCGATCGAGACCTTGCGGCCCTTGCCGATGTCGGCGGCGCCTGCCGGGCCCGTCTCCTCGTGGGCGCCGAAGGTGCTCATACCGCCGGCCACGAGGGCCAGGACGACGGCGCCGGTGACGGCGTACGCGGGCTGCGGGCGGTGGCTCCAGAGCCGGGCCGCGCCGCTCGCGGCCGACCGGGTCTTCTCCAGGGCGCGGCGGCCGAGCGGGGAGACCTGGCGGCCCAGCGCCCCGGTCATCCGGTCCAGGTACATGGCGAGGATGACGATGGAGAGGCCCGCCTCGAAGCCGAGGCCGATGTCGACGTTGCCGATGGCGCGGTAGACGGCGCCGCCGAGGCCTCCGCCGCCGACCATTCCGGCGATGACCACCATGGACAGGCCGAGCATGATGACCTGGTTGACGCCCGCCATGATCGTGGGCAGGGCCAGCGGGAGCTGGACGCGTACGAGGGTGTCGCGCGGGGTGGTGCCGAAGGCCTCCGCGGCCTCGACCAGTTCAGCGTCGACCTGGCGGATGCCGAGCTCGGTCATCCGTACGCCCGGCGGCAGCGAGAAGATGATCGTGGCGATGATGCCGGGGACCACGCCCACGCCGAAGAAGATGACGCCGGGGATCAGGTAGACCATGGCGGGCATGGTCTGCATGAAGTCCAGGACGGGCCGCAGGGCGGCGCTGACCCGGTCCGAGCGGGACGCCCAGACGCCGAGCGGCAGGGCGAACACGAGCGTGACGAGGGTCGCCACGAGGACCAGCGACAGCGTGGACATGGCTTCGTCCCACAGCGCCACCGAGTCGACGAGCGCGAATCCGGCGAAGGCCAGCAGGCCGGCGAGCAGCCCGCGCAGCCACCAGGCGGCGACGGCGAGGATGCCCGCGAAGAGCAGCGGGGCGGGTGCGGAGAGCACCGCGTCGATGCCGTCGTAGAGGCCGGTCACGACGGTGCTGATGGCGTCGAAGAGCCAGGACAGGTGGCGCTGGAGGAAGTCGACGGTGCCGTCGGCCCAGGCGCCGAGGTGCAGGCGGGGCATCAGGCGGCCACCTCCGCGCAGGCGCAGGCCATCGGGGGCCGCTGCTCGTCACCGATGAAGGCGATCAGCCGGTCCTGCGGGACGGAGCCGACGACGGCCCCCTCCGCGTCGGTGACGCTCACCGCGTGCGGGACGCGGGCGCTGACGGCGCACAGGTCGGCCAGCGGGGTGTCGGCGCTGACGGTGGGGCAGGTGCAGCCGTCCGCCCCGTGGGGGACCTCGTCGGGGGCCTCGTCCATGACGGCGTCGGCGGTGAGCACGCGCGAGCGGTCGACGTCCTGCACGAAGGAGGCGACGTAGTCGTCGGCGGGGCGGGTGAGGATGTCCTCGGCCGTGCCCTGCTGGACGATGCGGCCGTCGCGCATGACGGCGATGGAGTCGCCGAGTCTCATGGCCTCGTTGAGGTCGTGGGTGATGAAGACGATGGTCTTCTTCAGCGTCCGCTGGAGTTCGAGGAGCTGGTCCTGCATGTCGCGGCGGATCAGCGGGTCGAGGGCGCTGAAGGACTCGTCCATCAGGAGCAGGTCGGCGTCGGTGGCCAGGGCGCGGGCGAGGCCGACGCGCTGCTGCATGCCGCCGGACAGCTCGTCGGGCCAGGACTTCTCCCAGCCGCCGAGCCCGCACAGCGCCAGCGCCTCGGCGGCGCGCCGTTCGCGCTCGGCCCGGGGGACGCCCTGGACCTCCAGACCGTAGGCGGCGTTCGCCAGCACGTCGCGGTGGGGGAAGAGCGCGAAGTGCTGGAACACCATGGAGATCCGGGTGGAGCGTACGTGGCGCATCTCACGCGCCCCGAGCTCGGTGAGGTCCTCGCCGTCGAAGAGGATGCGGCCCGCCGTGGGCTCCAGCAGACCGTTGAGCATCCGCAGGAGGGTGGACTTGCCGGAGCCCGAGAGCCCCATGACGACGAAGATCTCGCCGGGCTCGACGCGGAAGGAGGCGTCGATGACGGCCGCCGTCGTGCCGTCGGCGCGCAGCTCGTCGCGGTCGGCGCCGCGTTCGAGGGCCCGGACGGCGGCCGTCCTGTCGCCGGGTCGCCTTGCGAACACCTTGTAGACGTGTTCGGCCTGGAGCGTGGACACATGCACCTCGTGGGTCGTACCGGGTCCGGCGCACCGCTGGCGGCGGTGGCCGGGGAGCGGGGCGGGATCGGCCCGCGTGGTCCGCGCCCGCGGCCCGATCGGCCGGAGGGCGTGGTTCCGCTCCAGTGGCGCGCCTGCCCCGGCCCGGTCCCGGCAAACGGCCGGGTGACGCAGGTCACGGTGCGCGGCACGATTCCCGTCAGACGGTGCGTGCGGACGCCCGGTCGGGCTCGGGGCCGGGGTCGGCCAGCATCGAGGCCCGCAGGTGGGCGAGCAGCCGGGTGAGCAGGCGGGAGACCTGCATCTGGGAGATCCCGAGTTCGGCGCCGATCTGGGCCTGGGTCAGCTCCTCGCCGAAGCGCATCCGCAGCATGGCGCGTTCGCGCTCGCTGAGCCGTTCCAGCAGCGGGGCCAGGGTCTGGATGTCCTCGACGAGCTCCATGGCCGGCTCCTCCTCGCCCATGACGTCGGCGAGGGTGTGGCCTTCGGCGGGGCCGTCGCCGTGCTCGCTCTGCGGGGCGTCGAGGGAGCCGCTGGTGTGGCCGTTCGCGGCGACCAGTCCCTCTATGACCTGCTCGTCGGTGAGGTCGAGGTGCGCGGCGAGGTCGGCGACGGTCGGCGAGCGGTCGAGCCTGACGGTCAGCTCCTCCTTCGCCTTGGCGATGTCGATGCGCAGCTCCTGGAGCCGGCGCGGGACGCGGACCGCCCAGGTGGTGTCGCGGAAGTGGCGCTTGATCTCGCCGGTGATGTACGGCATCGCGAGGGTGGAGAACTCGTTCTCGCGGTCCGGGTCGAACCGGTCGATGGCCTTGATGAGGCCGATGGTGCCGACCTGGACGATGTCCTCCATGTCGCCGTTCTCACCCCGGCCGCGGAAGCGGCGCACGGCGTACTGGACGAGTGAGGCGTTCATCTCGATGAGCGTGTTGCGGACGTACTGGTACTCCGGGGTGCCCTCTTCGAGGGCGCGCAGGCGCTGGAAGAAGACCTTGGAGAGCTCGCGGGCGTCGGCCGGGGCCATCTCGCGGGGTTCGTCGATCCGGGGCAGGCCCGCGGTGCGGGCGGCCTCGGCGGTGCGGCGGGGGCACGGGAGCGCGGCGGCTTCGGTGGTACGGGTGCCGGGGACGGCGCTGGAGGTGGTGCTGGCGGAAACCGGCATTCGGGTTCGCTCCTTGGGCTGGTCGGCTTGCGGCGCGGGACCTTGACTGCCGTAGATGCTGGCCTTCTTCTTCTCCTACGTCAAGAATTACCGGAAACCCGTTTCACGTCTTGCGTGACATGAATCATGTACCGCATGATGGCGGCATGGGGAGCATGACACGTCGACAGAACTGGACATTCCTGACAAATCACGCCCGCGTCCTGGTGACCATCGCCCGGGATCCGGCCGTGCGTTTGCGGGATGTGGCCGTGACGTGCGCGCTCACGGAGCGCACCGTGCAGACGATCGTCGCCGACCTCGAATCCGACGGATACCTCCAGCGGGTGCGTGACGGACGTCGCAACCGGTACGAGATCTCGGCGGGTGCCGTGTTCCGCCATCCCGCCGAGGCCGGAGTCCAGGTGGCCGGCCTCCTCGCCCTCCTCACCGGCGCCCCCGCCGCACCCCCGGACCTCGTCCCGGACCCGGAAGCCCTGACCGGGCCGGTCGGGCCCGTCCGGGCGGCCGACGCCTTCGGCGACACCGCGCCTCCGGAGACGGACGGCCTCGCACCGGCCGAACCCCCGGCGACGGCGCCCCCGCTCCCGACGGCCTGAGGACCGGGGCGACCGGGGCGAACTGCGACCCGGCGGGGCGACTCCTCGGCCGCCGCCGGTGGTCGTCCCCGTACGCCGCACGCCCGCCCACGGCAACGGGCTCAGGCCGAGCCCGACCCGGCTTCCGGGCCGTCGCGCCGAGCGCGCCACCACCGGATCGCTCACCGACGTCGGCCCCGGTTCCCCCGACCGGCTGCTCTACGTGGGCACCGCGGCGCAACGCCCGCGCGGCCCGCGCTTCGCCGACACCACCGGCTTCCCCATCGCCGACCTGGAGACGGTGCTCTCCCCCGTCACCGTGGCCGGGGTGCCCGGGAAGGCCCGGGCCGACCTCGACGTCGAGATCGGCATCGAGCACGCCGACTCCGGGGACCTGCGGATCGACGTGATCGCACCGGACGGCGCCGTCATCCCCGTCAAGGACGAGTGGGAGGGCTGGGGCGTACCGGACGTCCACGTCGTCTACGCGGTCGACGCCTCCGCGCACACGGCGAACGGCGTCTGGCGGCTGCGCGTGTTCGACGCCCGCGCCGGGCACACCGGCCGTCTCGACTCCTTTGCGCTGCGCTTCTGAGCCCGGGCCGCGCGCCCGGCGGAACCGGGTCCGTGCCTTGCGGGAAGGCCTAACTGACGCGGAATCCGATGGCCTCCGGACGGCGGTGGAACGTGAGCCGGTCCCAGGTCGGAAAGGCCAGGTCGGTGACGGCGATCAGCCGGCCGGAGGCGTCGTGGAGCAGGCGGCGTACGGACAGGCCGCAGGCGGCGGCCGGGGCCTCGGGCCGGCTGGTGCGGGTCATCGTGATGGTCTCGGCGGTCCGGCCCCGGACGGCGGCCCGCTCCAGCCAGCGGTGCAACGGCCGCAGGTCCTCGTCGCGGGCGGCGGCCGACCGGTCGAGGTACGGCGCCAGTTCCGGAGTCCGGGCGGCGGTGCGCGGACAGATGTACGTCACGGCGTGCCGGAGCGCCTCGCCGCCCGGGCCGTGGACGCGCCGGTGGTGGACCAGCGTGCGCGCGCCGCCGCTCATGCCGAGCAGCGCGGCGAGCGAAGGCGGCACGGTGACCAGGGTGAGCCGGGTCACGGTCCCCCCGGCCGGACCACCCGGGGACCCTGTCGGGTGCGGGCGGCTCCCCGGGGCGGCCGGAGCGGGCGGCGGCACCGATGCGGCCGGAGCGGGCTGAGCGGGCCGGCTCCCGGCCGCCCGGGTACCCCGGCGGCCGGTGACGATCAGTCCGTCGGCCCGCAGCTCCTGGAGTGCGGCGCGGACGGTCTGGCGGTTGACCCCGTACCGGGCGGCGAGGCTGCGTTCGGACGGCAGCCGGCCGCCGGAGTCGTGGGCGGAGCGGTCGAGTTCGGCCCGCAGCTCTGCGGCGATCCGCTGGTACTTGGGCATGGCGGCCGGGGCGCCGCCCCGCGACGGGGAGGGCATGGCTTCTCCTCTGACGGGTGGTCAAGGACTGCGCGGTCTGCCCGCCCAACCTAGCATTGGTCTATACCTTTGGGTACGACCGTTGCCCCGGCCTGGACCACCTTGGCCAAATCCCGCTCCCGGACGCCTCGGGCCCTACCCCCGCAGCGGGTTGGGCAGCGGCAGGTAACGGGCGTCGGCGCCGTCCGCACGGGTCCACCGCAGCAGCAGGTTCGTCTTGGCCGGGAGCGCGGGGGCGCTCAGGAGGTCCGCGATCTCCGGGAGGCCGTGCGCGGCGTCGAAGCTCCGCAGTTCCTCGGCGACGGCCGGCCACAGCTCCGCGGCCCGCTCCGGCCGGTGCTCGGCCAGCGTCGCCGCAACCTCCGCCAGGTGGTTGACGACCAGGCAGTACACGAGACGCTCCCAGGCCGCCCCGCGCGGCATGTCCGGGGGAAGTTTCACCCCCTCCGCGTCGCGGAAGAGGGCCTGTACCGGCAGGCCGTCGGCGTCGACCGCGACGAGGCAGTTCTGCAGATGGGCCTCCAGCACGATCCCGTGCCGGGCGAACAGGTACAGCACCGGAGGCACGACGTGACGCAGGTACGCCCGCCACCAGCGCACGGGGTCGGCCGCCGCCGCGAGCGGGCTCCCCGGGAAGTCCTCGGCGAGCGCGGCGGCCAGCAGCGGGGTCGCCCCCTCGGCCACCCCCGTCCGCAGGCCGTCGCGCACCAGCACGGCGAGCTCCTCGAAGGCGAAGGCCGCGGTGCGGTACCCGCGGTCGGCGAGCCAGACCGCTCCGGATCCGGTACGCCCGCGCAGATCGGCGAAGGCGGCCTCGACTGCGGCATCGGTCCGGCGCAGTTTCAGCAGGTCGTGGCGCCACAGTCGGCGCACGTCGTTCGTGATCCGCACGTCGAGGCTGAACTTCGCGAACAGGTCGGCGTCCGGACCGGGTGCGTACACGGTGCGGATCGAAGCGGTGGGCCACACCGGCAGCCGGGTCGGGCCGAGCCGCAGCAGCCGGCCGTCGGCGAAGGCCTCCCGCAGCCCGGGCCGTCCGGCGAGCAGTTCCAGCTGCCAGGGGTGGGCGAGCAGGGCCCGGTACCCGGCGGGCGGGCGCGGGCCGTCGAGGATCCCGGCCAGCGCGTCGACCGCGTCGGCGGCGGCCGGGCCGCCCTCCTCGGCCACCTGGTCCTCGCGCAGGCCCAGCATGACGAGCGGGAAGCGGGCGTGGGCCTCCGGGGCGTAGGGGAGCCAGCTCGCGGCGGGCGCGCCGCCGCGGGCCTTGGGGGCGGGGTGGTGCGGATGCCCAACGACCAGGGCCTGTTCCGACCGCAGGTACGGATCCTCCGGGGCCTCGGCGGCGGCCCGCGCCGCCAGCAGCGCGGCGACCGCGGCCCGGCTGTCGGCGATCTCGGAAGGCAGCTCGTCGTTGGAGACGCCGGTGTACTGGCGCAGCTCGTCGGAGGTGAGCTTGACCAGCTCCGCGTGGCTGAGCGGATGCCAGCCGTCCGCCGTGCGCAGGGCCGGGTCGGAGGGTCGGCGTCCGCCGCCCACCCTCAGGAGCCGGCCGCTTCCGCGCAGCCGGTGGACGCCCGCGCCCTGGGCGTCGGCCACCTCCCGCAGCAGGCAGTTCAGGAGCGGGGCGGCCGCGCAGGCGTCGGCGGCGGTGTTGAGGTCCACTGGTTCCATTCGGTCCATCCGGTGCGCCGGGGTTCCACGGAGGGGAACAGTCGGCCGTGATCTTCAGTATCCGTGATGATGAAGTGATCATCCGGTAAAGCGACACGAAAGGAACGGGACCCTGGACCGCAGCGCGCACGTCCCCGACCCCGATCACACCACCGCGGCCCCGGCCGCCGCCGGAACCACTGCGAGCACGGCCGCCGGCGGTGCCGAGGAGGCGGTCCGCGCCGCGCTGGCCGGCGTACGGCCCTCGCTCGCAGCGGCGTACGAGGCCTCCCTGGAGGGCGCGCGGTCGGCCGTGCTCACCCGGCTGTGGCGGGCGCTGGCCTTCGAGCCGCTGCCGTGGGTGGCGCGCCGGGAGGGCGGGCCGGACTCGCTCACGCTGCTGCTGGCCGGGGGCGGGCGGCTGGAGGGCCCGCCGGCGGACCCGTACGCCACCGGCGACCTCGTCACGGATCTACGGCTCGACGGGCGGACCCACCGGCGGGCCGCGGAGCTGGTGGAGGCCCTGAGAGTGCCCCACGGAGCCGCCTTCGCCGCCGAGCTGGACGACAGCACCGCCTCCCTCGCCCTGTCCCGGGCCGGACGGCGGCCCGGCCCGGGCGAGGAGCCGCGCACCGGCTGGGAGTGGGAGCAGACGGTGGTCGACGGCCATCCCTACCACCCCAACTGCCGCTCCCGGCCAGGGTTCTCGGTGGCCGAACAGCTGGCGTACGCGCCGGAGCACCGGCCGCTGGTCGGGCTCGGGCTGGTCTCCGTACCGGTCCGGGAGTGCCTGGTCACCGGGGACTGGCCGGAGCACCTGCGCGACGGGGACCGGATCCTGGTGCCGGTGCACCCCTGGCAGGCGGAGCACGTCCTGAAGGGCGAGGAGGTCCGGGCGGACGCTCTCGCGGCACATCCCCTGATGGCGCTGCGCACCCTGGCCCCGGCGGCGGGCGGCCCCCATGTGAAGACGGCGCTGAGCACCCGGCTGACCTCCTCCGTCCGGGACATCTCGGAGTACTCGGTGGAGACGGCGGCCGTGGTGTCCGCCTTCGCGCACGCGCTCACGGAGCGGCTCGACGGCCGCCTGCACATCACCCGCACCCTCGGCGCGGCCACCGCGCACAGCCCGGACCTGGCAGCGGTGCTCCGTGAGGCTCCGGAGGCGTACGCGGGCCCCGGGGAGCGGGTGGTGCCGGTGGCGGCGCTGGCTGGCACGGAGCTGTCCCGTTCCGCCGCCTGGCAGGCCGAGTTCGCCCGCCTCGCGGTGTCGGTGTGCCTGAAGGTGCTCGACCTCGGAGTGGCACTGGAGGCCCACGGCCAGAACCTGCTGCTGGTCATGGGGCCCGACGGGACACCACGGCGGCTCGTCTACCGCGACCTCGCCGACATCCGGATCAGCCCGGCCCGACTGGCCCGGCACGGGCTGGCGGTGCCCCCGCTGTCGGGCCGGCTCGTCACGGACGACGAGACGGTGCTGCGGCGCAAACTGTTCGGCTCCCTGGTGGCCGGGGCCCTCGCCGCCACGGCGGGCTCCTCGGCCGTTCTCGGCGGGGCACTGGCCGCAGCCCTGGACGGCATGCCGCCCACCGCCGACGCGGAACTGCTCAGGAGCCGGCCGCTGCCCGTGAAGGCGCTGACCCTGATGCGGCTCAGTCCGGGGGTGCCGGGCGACCAGTGGGCGGAGCTCCCGAATCCGCTGGCCGGCGGCTGACGGGCGACCGACGGGCGGGGGAACAGGTCCGGTCGACGGCCCGTAGACGGCTTCCGGGGGGTGAGACCCGCCCCCGGGCGGGCTACTGTTCAGGGGCATGACAGAGAGCTCGCGCCTGAGTGCCGTCCGGGCGTCCTACGATGCCGTCGCCGTCGACCACGCCCGGCTGTTGACGGGCGTCCTGGAGGCCGCGCCCCTGGACCGGGCCATGCTGGGCGCCTTCGCCGAGTGCGTACGCGGCGGGGGCGGCGGGGCCGTCGCGGACCTCGGCTGCGGGCCGGGCGGGATGACGGCGTACCTGAACGGTCTCGGCGTGCGGGCGTTCGGCGTCGACCTGTCCCCCGCGATGGTGGCGGTGGCCCGGCGCAGCTATCCGGGACTGCGGTTCGAGGTGGGCCGGATGGCCCCGCTGGACATCGCGGACGGGGTCCTGGGCGGGGTGCTGGCCTGGCACTCCACCGCGCACACCCCGCCCGGGGAGCTTCCCGCCGTCTTCACGGAGTTCGCCCGGGTACTGGCTCCGGGCGGGTACGCGCTGCTCGCGTTCGAGGCGGGGGACGGGCGGCTGCCGGACCACCCCGACGGCCACCGGGTCGACCCCGCAGTGCACGGGACCCCGCCCGGCCTGGTCGCCGAGCGGCTGGCGGGGGCGGGGCTGGCGGAGGTGGCCCGCCTGGTACGCGAACCGGGCCCGACCGAGACGATCCCCCACGGCTTCGTCCTGGCCCGCAAACCCCCTATCGCCGGCCCCGCCTGACCCACCGGGGCCACCGGGGCCACCGGGGCCACCGGGGCCACTCGTACCCGACTGGGTCGCCCGTGCCCGAGGGGCCGCGGCCCGCCATGGCGTGGTCCGCAGGACGAGAGGCCTGCCCGGACGAGCAGGCCGGGCCAGACCGGCAGGCCGTGCGGGGCGGGCCCGCCAAGTCCTGGTCCGCAGCGGGCCCTACCCCCGGCACTCGCCACCCACCCACCCATCCGACCTGGCCGGTCGGCCGGATCGGACGCGGTCGGGCGGCCGTCCTGGGACGGCCGCGCACGGCGGGCGCCGTGCGTGCCGCGCAACGGCACGCAGACGGCGGTGCACAGGCCCGGCGAGTCGAATCCGGCGAGGGCTTCCGAGCCGTATCGGAACGCTCCTCCGCACCCCGGCGGGTTGGCCCTCCCCCTAAGTCGGGCTTAAGGCTGTGAGCCAACGAAAGGGCAGGTCCATGAGCTACACCGTCGGTCAGGTCTCGGCCTTCGCCGGGGTCACCGTACGCACGCTGCACCACTACGACCGGACGGGACTCGTCTCGCCCGGCTCCAGCAGATCCTCTTCTACCGCGAACTGGGCTTCGCGCTCGCCGAGGTCGCCGAGCGGGCGGTCGAGGTCCAGCGGACCGGGGTGTCCCTGACGCCCGAAGAGCGGTTCTAGGTCTTCGGCGAGATCGTCTTCGACCTCAGCCACGCCACCGAAGCTCCGGTGAAGTGGCACGACTCCGACGGGCACCGGGAGGCGATGGCCCGTGCGGCGGCGCACACCAAGGAGGACTGGCGCCGCCTGATGGGCGAGGCGGCGGACCGGCGTGCGGAGCTGCTCGCCGCCTTCGACGACGGCGAACCGGCCGACGGCGTACGGGCGATGGACGTCGCCGAGGCGCACCGGCTCCACGTGGGCCGCTGGTTCACACCGTGCCCGCCCGACATGCACCGGCGCATCGCCGACGACTGCGCCGCCGACCCGCTCGCCTTCGTCGTACCGTCCTCGCAGCAGCGGCCGGGGCTGGCCGGCTGACTGCACGAGGCGGTCCACGCGAACGCCTCGCGCCGCGCCGGTGCCCCGCTCCTGCCCCCTGTCCCAGCCCCTGCCATGTCCCTGCGGAACGACCCACCACACGTATGAGGAAGACCCATGAGGATCCTGATCGCCACAGCCGGTTCGCGCGGTGACGTCGCCCCCTACACCGGCCTCGGCGTCGCACTGCGCCGTGCCGGGCACGAGGTCGCGCTGGCCGCCACGGAGACCTTCGAGCCCCTGGCCACGGAAGCCGGACTGGAGTTCCGGCCCCTGCCCGCGGACCACCGGTCGCACGGGAGCGCCCGCGGCAAGCGCGAACTGCTGCGGGCGGCCGCCGCGTTCGTCACCGAACTCGGGGAGGGGTTCGCCGGTGCGGTGGACCCGGGCACCGACCTGCTCCTGCTGTCGGCCACCACCGCGCCGCTCGGCTGGCACGTCGCGGAGGCCACCGGGACACCGAGCATCGGCGTCTACCTCCAGCCCACCACCCCGACGGGCGACTTCCCCCCGACCGCGACGGGAACCCGCTCCCTGGGCCGGCTCGGCAACCGCGCGGCCGGGCGGTTCGCCCTGCGCATGGCCGACAGGGTCTTCGAACCGGCGGTGGAACGGCTGCGCGCCCGCCTGGAGCTGCCGCCGCTGACCGCGGCACGCATGCGCCGGCGCCGGGCGGCGGCCAGGTGGCCCGTCCTGCACGGCTTCAGTACGGCACTGCTGCCGCGCCCCACGGACTGGGCGGCCGGACTGGCGGTGACCGGACCCTGGTGGCCGTACGTCGGCGCGGACCAGCGGCTGACCGCGGGACTGGAGGACTTCCTGGCCGCGGGGCCGCCACCGGTGCTCGTCGGCTTCGGCAGCATGGCCGCGGGGGAGGGCGAACGCCTCGGCGAGATCGCCGTACGCGCACTGCGGCGCGCGGGGCTGCGCGGCGTACTCCAGTCGGGCAGTGCCGGGCTCGCCGCCGACGGGGACGACGTCCTGACGGTCGGTGACCTCCCGCACGCCCTGCTGTTCCCCAGGCTGGCGGCCGTCGTCCACCACGCCGGAGCCGGTACGGCGTCGGCGGCGCTGCGCGCCGGGGTGCCGTCGGTCACCGTGCCGGTGGCCGCGGACCAGCCGTTCTGGGCCGGACGGCTCGCGGCGGTGGGCGCCGCCCCGGCCCCGATACCGTTCCGCTCCCTGACCGCCGAGGGCCTCGGCGACGCGCTCGCGAAGGCGGTCCGGGAGCCGTCGTACGCGGCCGCCGCCGCGGCCGCGGCGCGCCACATCGCGGTGGAGGACGGCGCCGCCGCCGTGGTGTCGGCCGTGGGACGGCTGATCAGGTGATCCGGATCGGCGCCCTCACCCGTCCGCGGGGCGGCGCCGTCCAGTCGGCGCGGTCCGCGGCCACTGCACTGACGAGGGCCGACAGTGCGATCGCGCTACCCGGTCGGGGGCATCGGCTCGTCCTCGGCCCGGGAGCACAGGATTTTGACCAGGGATTGTCCGTCGAGCTCTACATCGAGCTCCGCTGGCAGGACGCGGGCATGCGCATCGTCGGGTTCCGCAATGCGTTCGAGAACGGGCAGGCCCCGCAGGGCGCGTTCGTCCGCCATGTGCGGAATTCCGTTGCACCGACCAGGATCCGCCGTACCGAGGTCCTGATGATCTGCGAGGCCGCCCGCTACCCCGCCCTCCCCGATGCGATGTCACGTATCTGGCCGCACCGACGGGGTGTGGCCCTTCGGTCGAGGGCGGATTTCAGCCGCCGCCCCTGTGGAGGAAGAGGAGGAGGGCGTTCGCTTGGGCGGGGGTCAGCCGGACCGGAACGTCGTGGACGGCCGGTCGTCCTTCGGCGAGGGCGAGGAGGCAGTCCTCGACCTGCTCGGGCGGGACGCTGTCGAGGACTTCATCGATCAGTTTCATCATCTCTTCGTCGGAGAGCGATCCCGGACCGTCCGGGCCCGTCGGTTCTTTGTCGTCCATTGCTGTCCTCACCGGTCGTACGGAGCGTGGCGGTAGGCGCGCGGCACGGCGGAGCCCTCCGGCGCCGGGGCCGGACCAGTCCCGGCCCGCCCCATCATGGGGACGTCCTACCGCACGAAGCCAGAACAAACCGCACATGTCGTCCACGATCCGGCACGATCCGGCGCGGCGCTCCCGAACCGCCCGTGCAAACGGGGACAGAGCCCGTACCGCCGTCGGTACCGGCCCTGCCGCCGTGAGGCGCCGCCTCGGGGCGGCGGTGCGTCAGCTCTGCGCGGTGTCTTCGCCGGTCTGCCCGGTCTGCCCGGTCGCCTCGGCCGCGCGTGCCTTCTCGCGCATCTTGCGCACCGGCGCCGCCTTCACTCGTCAATCGGCCTCTGGAAGAACACGGCGAAGGCGTGCCCGGTCCGGGCGTCTCGGCGCCGTCGCCTCCCGTCCGGCGTCCTGAGGCCCCGTCGGCAGCCTTGTCGCGCAAAGGTATGGAAGTAGGGTCTCCGTTTATTTGGACTGGCTGGATATGATCGGCATCCTTACCCCACAGGGCCGTGTCGGCAGTCCCGCCATGCCCTCGACCAGGCCCCTTTCCCGCTCCTGCCGCTTCCGAGGACCCATGTCTGAGATGGCACCCGAAGGCCCCCCGAGCCAGCCGCCCCTCCGGCGCCGCCGCACCGTGCGCCTGCGCACGATGCTGGTCTGCCTGGCCGTCGTCCCGACCGTGGCGATGGGCGCCCAGGTCACCGTGACCGCCCAGCGGCTGCTGGCCCAGTCGGAGCACCTGCGCGCCGACGTGGAGACCGGCGAGCGGATCGGCGTACCGCTGGTCAGGCTTATGAACGAGCTGCAGGCCGAGCGGGCGATGACGGCGGCGCGATGGGCCGGATCCCCCGTCGCCGACGGCGCCCTGCGCGACGGGCGGGCCGGGACGGACCAGGCGGCGGCGGAGTTCCGGAAGGTCTCGGGGAGCGCCAGGGAGGACGGAGGGCGCGTCGGCTCCGTCGCCGACCGGCTCGACCTGCTGGACTCCTACCGCAAACGCGCGGACGCCCACACCGGCAGCGCGGAGCAGGTGGTCGGCTACTACACCGGCGTGATCGACGACATCATCCGCGCCTACCAGGATGAATTCAGCCACTCCGACGACGCCGAACTCTCCCAGGAGAGCAGGCCGGCCGTCGCGCTGTTCTCGGCGGCCGAGATGGTCGCGCGCGAGGACACGGCCCTCGCGCTGGCCGGGCCCACGCGCGAGCTGGCGGCCACCGGCTTCTCCCGGTTCCTCGACTCCGTCGGCACCCACCGGTACCTGTACGACACCTGGATCGTCCCGTACCTCCCGCCCGCCGAACTCGCCTCGTACGACGAGCTCACCGGCTCCGCGGCCTGGCAGGCCAAGTTCCGCATCGAGAACGCGGTCGTCGCCAACCACAAGGACACCGCGACCGGGGTGAAACTGCCCGCCGACGTCGACGGCTGGCCCGCCGCCTACGCCGCCTTCGCACCGAAACTGGCCACGCTCAACACGGAGCGGGCCCGCAGCGTGTTCGCGCACGCCGACGCGAAGGCCTCCGAGCTGGAGACAGAGGTCTACTGGCTGATCGGAGCCAGCGGCGGGGCCCTGCTGTTCGTCATCGCCGTCGTGGTCCTCACCACCCGGTCGGTCCTGCGCCGGCTGAGCCGTCTGCACACCCGTACGGTCGCCATCGCCGAGGAGACGCTCCCCGGTGTGGTGGCCCGGCTCCAGCGCGGCGAACCCGTCGACACCCGGGCGTTGCCGGCCGTGCGCGGGCGCCAGGACGAGGTCGGGCAGATCACCGACGCCTTCGCGCGGGTCGTCGCCGTGTCGGTCGACGGACACCGGCAGCTCGCCGCCGAACGCCACGGCTTCGGCCTGTTCGCCTCGGGCATCGCCTCCCGGACCGGGAACCTCGTCAGTCGGCAGCTGAGCCTGACCGAGGACCTCCAGGACACCTTCGGCCACGACGAGGCCCTCCTGGCCCAGTTGATGCGGTCCGACCAGCTGACGGTGGGGATGCGGCGCCAGATCGAGAACCTGCTGATCCTCGCCGGGGGCGAGATCCCCGACCCGCACACCGATCCCATGCGCGTCGCCGACCTGCTGCGCGAAGCAGCCGCCGAGGTCGAGGACTTCCGCCGGATCGAACGGCAGGCGTTGGACGAGGCGAGCGTGCAGCCGCACGTCATCAGCCAGATCAGCCACCTGCTGGCCGAACTGCTGGACAACGCGACCCGGTTCTCGCCGCCCCGCTCGAAGGTGGTCGTCCGCGCCGAACTCGTGGCGGACGGGCTGTCGGTCGAGATCGAGGACCGTGGGCCACGGGTGTCGGCCGACGGCTACGAGGCCATGAACGAGCGTCTGCACTCGGCGCCCCCGTATTCCGTCCTCGCGGAGAACGCGCACCGGCTGGGCCTCTTCGTCGTGGGCCACCTCGCCGAGCAGCTCCAGGCCCGGGTCACCCTGCGCCGCTCCGTGTACGGCGGCACCGCGGCCGTGGTGATCCTCCCGAACGCGCTGCTGGCGCCCGACACCGCGGAGCGGAAGCGGGAGCCGGAGCCGGCATCGCGGGCCCGCCGCACGCCGGGCCCGGCCGCCGCGCTCGCCCCCGTACGCACATGTGCCGGAGATCTTGCTGAACGGACCGGCCGCCCAGGCGAAGTCGCGGACCTTGGTGGCGGTGGCGGTGGTGATCGTGCGCCCGCTGGT
>NZ_JBEXKC010000121.1:0-15993 GCF_040609475.1 Streptomyces sp. NPDC004667
GGCCACCCTTGACAGCCCGTCCCGCCACGGAATGCCAAAGACTGTCGGGAAACCCCCAAAAGAACGGTCACGGGGGAAGTGAGGGAGGGGCGGGCAGATCAGGGATGTGCGAGCCGTCTCCGCCCAGTCCCGAGACTCCGGCCCGAATCCCTCATCGGCCCGAGGCCCGGGGCGGGCCAGACCGCCCGACACGATGACCAGGCCGTCCAGCGGGCCCCAGACGCGTCAGATCGCTACGCGCTTCGCACGTCTCAGCGTCCGGCGGCCGTCCTGGGCCGATACCCGCACGGAAGGACGATCGAATGGGCCTGGGCGCCCGCCAGGCGCACCCGATCGCTACGCGCTTCGCACGGCTTGGCGTCCGCCGCCCGTCCGGGGCTGGACATAGACCGCCCACGGCCCGTGGTTCTCGATCCTTCACGCGAGCGCGGGTTGCCTGTCCCAGCGAGCGCGGGTTGCCTGCCCCCGCGAGCACGGGTTGTTTGCCCCAGTGAGCACGGGCCATTTGTCCCTTTTGGGATGCTGGGCGGGCCCTGAAGGGGCGCTGGTGCGCCCTGCCGGACTCTGACGACGACAAAGTCGTCGCCAGAGTCCGGCAAGACGTCTCTTGGGTGCAGGAAGGAGCCTTCGGGGCCCTTCGGGGGCCCACCAAGGCCCATTGGCGGCCCTTCGGGCCCATCGGCGGTCGTTCGGGGCCCATCGGCGGTCCTCGGTGGCCCATCAGCGGTCCTTCCGGGACCCATCGGCGGTCCTCGGTGGCCCATCGACAATCCGTGGTGGCCCTTTTGGGTGCTTGAAGGGCTCTGCCGGTCGTCAGTCGCACGCCAGCAGGCCAACCAGCCGTCTTGGGCGGCTTATGTCCAGCCCCGGACGGTCGTCGGACGCTATGCCGAGTGAAGCGCGTAGCGATCCGGCGCGTGTGCCGTCCTGATGGCATGGCTGGGCGGTCTGGTCGCCGTTTCGTGTGGTCTGGCGGCCCCCGGCCCGGAATCAGGACGAGGGGGCCCGCATCTCGGGTCTGGCCAGGCGGGGAGGGCATGGGCATCCCTGAGACACCCGCACATCCACTCTTCCTCCCGGCCGTTTCCCTGGGGGCTTCCCGACAGTCTTTGGCATTCCGTGGCGGGACGGTCGGTCAAGGGTGGCCGAAGGCCATCGCGAAGCGACGCGACGAAGGAGCGCCCTTGAGGGACCGGCCCGACACGGAAGGACAGTGGACTGGCGGGACGCCCCCAGCCCTCCCCTGATCCGGATCGAGAGAGCACCGCCCACCCCCGGCCGGGATCGGCACGCGAAGCCCCCACCCGGCAGAGTCCCGACCGCTCCCCGCCCCCACCCAAGGGCACGCCGCCCACCCTCACCCCGCCTGAAAAACAGGTGCGGGCAGGTGGGGTGCGGCCTAGCGTGGCGTCGATGAGCAGCGACTATCCATTCGCCGACGGCTACAACCTCGTCTGGGATCTGATCGGCTTCCGTGATGCGGACGAGGAGATAGTCGAGTCCGTTTCCCTCTCGCGGGACCAGTTCCTGGCGATCAGGCACCTCTTCGTGCTGGGTGACGATCCCTGGATGGTGGCGGGCGAGTACCGCGTGGCGCCCGGGATCTGGGGGCACGTGCGCGGCGCCGTTCCGGGCGCTCGATTCCAGCGTGACGCTGACTACTTCCTCGGCGCCCGTCAGGCCCTGCCTGACGGGCGCTTCTGGCGTCCGGCCCCGGGAGCGGTGGCGCCGGGGCCGATTCCGCCGCCCTAGGCGGTGACGGTGCCGAGGAAGGCCGTCCAGGTGGCGGGGTCGACCGTCAGCTCGGGGCTCGCGGTGAGCTTCGAGTCCCGGATGTGCACGGTGTCGGCGCAGGTGGCCACCTCGACGCAGTTGTCACCCTGACTACTGCTGTAGCTGCTCTTGAACCACCGGAGCTGGGAGCTGTTCACAGGGATCCTCGCATTCGCATCAACAGGCCCATGCTGTCCGCAGGATTGAGGGCCTGGATGCGAAGTTTTGCATACTGGAGGTGGAGGTCGCTGATGTCCTTCGGGTCGGAAATGACCCGTCCGGCCTTCTGCCCCTCGCTGTATCCCCACCACTGGTGATCCTGTGACTCCAGGAGGCAGAACGGGCCGTCTGTGCCCGCGTGCTCAGGGCTGACCGTGGGCATGATCTGGATGTCTACGTTGGGTAGACGGGCGCACTCCCTCGCGTAGTCGATCAGCGCGCGTGTCACCTCCGGTCCGCCTGTCTGCCGCTCGAACACCGTCTGCTCGATGATGAAGCTGAAAGTGGTGTACGGCGTTCGGTGCAGCAGCTCCTGCCGCTCCAGGCGCCGTACGATCCTGTCTTCGGCCTCGTCCTCGGTGGGCACGGGCGGCACATTTTCGATCTGAGCCCGCGCATAGGCCTCTGTCTGCAGCAGGCCCGGGACGGACCTGCACTCGTAGGTATTGAGGGCGACCGCCTCCTCCTCCAGCTCTGCCCACCGCCTGAACCAGGCCGCCAGGCCGCGTCGGCGCTTCATCTGGCGGGCCGCGATCTGAAGGACGCCGAAGGCGTCCAGGACCTCGTTCGACTTGTTCACGAACTCCACGGACGGATGCCTGCGTCCCTGCTCCACCGACGCCACGTACTGGATCGAGTAGCCCACCAGCGGGCCGAACTGTTCCTGTGTCAGGCCGGCGCGTTTGCGGAAGGCCGCGAGGGTTTCGCCGAAGTTCTTGAGGTCCGGGTCCGGTGGTTGGGTCTTCTTCCTGGCACCGTCGTTGCTGTTCGCTTCGTCAGCCGTCATCGCGGTCACCTCCCCGTGCTCATGCTCACGTTCGGTGACTACGCCTGTCCAGTGAGTCGACTACTACTCTTGAAGAGTAGTAGTCGACTCGCTGGGAACTCCCCTCCCGACAAGGGACGTTCTCCTCATGACCACCCCCCACGGGCCGGCGTCGGCCCTCGTACGCGTGTTCACTCAGCGTTTCAGTAGCACCCGGCGCGGTGCCCGTCTCGCCCGTCAGCTGGCCCTCGTCGAGCTCCACGACTGGGGGGTGCCGGAGGGGACCGGGCTCGCCGACGGGGCCGGGCTCCTCATCGCCGAGCTGGCGGCCAACGCCGTGGCCCACGGCTGGCTTCCCGGGCGGGGCTTCGAGCTGCGGATGACGCTCCTGGGCGGGGTCGTGCGCGTGGAGGTGTCCGACGCGCGCCGCGAGCGGCGTCCGGTCGTGCGGCCGCCGGCGTACCAGGCGGAGTCCGGCTACGGGCTGCGCATCGTGGACGCGCTGGCCGACGACTGGGGTGTCGTGGAACGGATCGTCGGCAAGACGGTGTGGGCGGAGATCGGGCGGCCCACGCCTTGGGCCCCGGGCGACGGTGGGTGGCGTGCGCTAGCGTCGCCCCGGTGACGAGCGACAGCACGGTGGGTGTGATCGAAGGGTTGTGGCGGTACCCGGTCAAGTCGACCGGCGGCGAGCGGCTGGGCAGCGCGGAGGTCGATGGGCGCGGGCTGGTCGGGGACCGGCTCTACGCGGTGCGTGACGGGGAGGGCAGGTTCGGGTCGGGGAAGAACACCCGGCGCTTCCGCCGCATGGACGGACTGCTGCACCTGAGTTCCCGCTACCCGGAGGGAAACGTGGAGGAACCGGAGCTGATCGACCCGAGGGGAGAGCCCGTGGCCGACCCCACGGCCTATCTCCGCGGCTACCTCGGCCGTGACGACGTCGAGCTGGCCCGCGAGGGCGCCGTCTCCCATTTCGACCAACTGCCGCTGAGCGTGCTCACCACGGCCACCCTCGACTGGATCCGCGCCGAGATACCCGGCGTCCCGGTCGACGAACGCCGCTTCCGCCCGAACGTCCTCCTGCGCACCCCGCCGGGTACCCGGCCCTTCGTGGAGGACGACTGGGCGGGCCGCAAGGCGCACATGGGGGAAGGCCTGTGCGTGGAGTTCGTGCGTTCCAGCGAGCGCTGCGTGATGACGAACCAGGCCCAGCGGGACCTCCCGCACTCCCCGCTGGTCCTGAAGGCCATCGCCAGGGCGCACGACAACCGGCTCGACATGCTGGCCACGGTCGTGACCCCGGGGACCGCCCGGGTCGGGGACGCCATGGTCCTGGAATAGTCCCCCTAGGCTTGGTCGTCCCCCACCCAGACGCTCACCACGTGGGTCGTCGGGTGGGTCAGGCGGCCGCACAGCATGTCCAGGCGGACGTCCTCCGGGGTCAGGGTGCCGTCGCGCAGCAGCTCGTGGACGTACGCCTTGAACTCCGCCTGGTCCTGGGTGGCGAAGCGGCGTTCCCAGCGGCCGTTCTGCCGGGCCGCCCGCCACGCCTCGGACTCCCTGCGCTGCTGCGCCTTCCGCTTGCGCTGGCCCGGCATCCCGGCCGCCTTCCCGTTACTTCTTGGTCGGGAGGGCCGGGAGGGAGGGGAGCTTGCCCGGCTCGCTGCGCTGGAAGGTGTCCGTGCCGGCCGGGCCCTCCCAGGTGACCTTCAGGGTGGTCGCGTCGACCGAGTCGACCTTGCCCTTCGAACGGGTGGCGCCCGTCGGGCACTTCAGGTCGAGGGCCGAGCCGGTGCTGGTGCCCTCGCAGGTCAGGCCCGTGGCGGCCTCGACGACGAACGCGGTCTGGCCCTTGACGGTGAGGACCACGCCCTTGCCCGGGTTCTGCATGGAGATCCAGCCTCCGTCCAGGGTGCCGGCCTTCGCCGCGCCGCCCGCGCCGCCCGCCGCGCCCGCCGCGGGAGTGCCGGCCTGAGCCGGGGCGGAGGCGGCGGCCGAGGGCTGCTTGTCCGCGGCCTTGCCGCTGTCGCTGCCGCAGGCGGTCAGGGTCAGGGCGGCGGTGGCACCGACGGCGGCGACGGCGGTGAAGCGCAGGTAGCTGTGCACGGGAAAGTCCCCCAGGGAAAGCGAGTTGATCGACGGAACGCGCCAAAGTACCAGCCGGTCCGGCGGGCAGAGGCACCCTCGGACACGCGGTGGAACCCGCCCGCGGTTCCGCGTCACCGCCTCAGAGGTACTGCGCGAACCCGTCCAGCGTGCGCAGCACCTGCTCCTCCGGGGCCGAGGGGAGCTGCAGGACGACCTCCTCCAGGCCGAGTTCGGCGTAGTGGCCGAGCTTGCCCGGGGTGGGCTGGACGGCGTACGGGACGACCTGGAGGGTCTTCGGATCGCGTCCGGCGGCCTCCCAGGCCCGCCGCAGGACCGGCACGGATTCGGTGAGGCCGCGGCCGCCGATGGGGAGCCAGCCGTCGGCGTGGTCGGCGATGGCGGCGAAGAGCTTGGGGCCGGCCGAGCCGCCGATCAGGGTGCGGGGTCCGTACAGGGGGCGGCCGGCGCCGAGTTCGCGCGGGGGCGTCGCCGGCTTGGGGTGGGCGTGGCTGGCCCGGACGGAGCCGTACGGGCCCTCGTACGCGGTGGGCTGCGGGGACCACAGGGCGCGCATCAGGGCCATGTGGTGGCGTACCCGGTCGCGCCGGGTGCGCCACTCGACGCCGTGGTCGGCGGCCTCCTCGACGTTCCAGCCGTAGCCGATGCCGAGGGTGACGCGGCCGCCGCTGAGGTGGTCGAGGGTCGCGGCCTGCTTCGCGAGGCCGATCGGATCGTGCTGGGCCACCAGGGTGATGCCCGTGCCGAGGTGGAGGCGTTCGGTGACGGCGGCGGCCTGCCCGAGGGCGACGAAGGGATCGAGGGTGCGGCCGTACTCCTCGGGCAGCTCGCCGCCCATGGGGGCGTCGGTGGTGCGGCTGACGGGGATGTGGGTGTGCTCGGGGAGGTAGAGGCCGGAGAAGCCGCGCTCCGCCAGGGCTCGGGCGAGCCGGACGGGGGTGATGGTGCGGTCGGTGAGGAAGACGGTCGTGGCGATCCGCATGGGCGAGGGCACCTCCGAGTCGTGGGGAGGGCCAAGGTACGGCGTTCCGCGTCAGGAGGGCAGGGTGCGGCGCGCTCCCGGGGGGGCGGGGGCGGGTAGGGGGCCGGCGCGTGGCCGCGCCACGGGTCCGGGGCCCCGCTGCCGCCGGGCCGGGGCGGGGGCCGCCTCGGGTTCAGGCCGTGGGGCTGGGGTGGGGCTGTCCCGGGTTCAGGCTGTCGGGCCGGGGCCGGGGTCGTCCCGGGTTCAGGCCGTGGGGCCGGGGCCGCCTCGGGTTCAGGCCGTCGGGACCGGGTAGCGGGCGAGCCACGCCGGGGCGGAGACCGAGGGGCCGTGCAAGGCGGGGCCCTGGGTCATCTCCAGGGCGAAGTCGTCGGCGAGTTCGAGCAGCGTGGCCCGGCCCTCCAGCGCGGCCAGCCAGGCCCCCGGGAGGGCCGTCTCGCCCTGCAGGGCGCCGAGGAGGGACCCGCACAGGGCGCCGGCGGCGGCGGAGTCGCCGCCGTGGTTCACGGCCAGGCGCAGCCCGTGCGGGACGTCCTCGGCGACCAGCGCGCAGTAGACGGCGACGGCGAGGGTGTCCTCCGCGCCCGGGTCCCCGTGCCCGTCGCCGGGGGAGAGGGCCTCGACGGCGGCGGGGCCGGGCGCGCCCCGGGTGACGGCGGCGACCGCCCGCCGGAGGGCGTCGGTGACGGGCTGGTGGCCGGGGAGTGCGGTGAGCAGCGCGAGGGCGCGCCGGAGGGCGGTGTCCAGGGACTCGCCCCGGGCCAGGCCGTGGACGATCACGGCGAAGGCCCCGGCCGAGAGGTACGCGGTGGGGTGGCCGTGGCTCTGGACGGCGCATTCGACGGCCAGTTGGAGCACCAGGGCGGATTCCCAGCCGACCAGCAGTCCGAAGGGGGCCGAGCGGACGGTGGCGGCGGCGTCCCGTGCGGTGGGGTTCTTCGGCGTGTCCAGGGTGGCGAGGGTGTCGTCCGCGAAGCCGGTCAGGCAGGACCGTTCGGGGGCGCGCCGGGCGTAGAGCCATTCCTCGTTGGCGAGCCAGCCGTTGTCCTCGCGGCGCTCGTCGGGGCCCCAGTCGTGCTGGGTCGCGGCCCAGCGGCGGTAGGCGCGGTGGACGTCGGTCGGCGGGTGCCAGGCGCCGGTGTCCCGGCGGACGTGGGCGCGGATCAGGCCGTCCACGGTGAACAGGGTCAGCTGGGTCGCGGCGGTGACGGCGCTTCGGCGGCCGTGGGCGGGGGTGGGGGTGGGGGTGGGGGCCGGGGCGGTGAGGCCTGCCGGGCCGTGGGCCTCGTGGACGGCGTGGAGGGAGAGTCCGGCGAGCGGTGCGCCGAGGGCGTCGCCGAGGGCGGAGCCGAGGAGGGTGCCGCGCACCCGGCTGCGGAAGTCCTGCTGCTCGGCACGGCCCCACAGTGCCGTGCCCAGTCCGCCGAGCGTGCCTCCCGCGACGGGGCCGGAGGGGGGTGCGGCCTGTGGGCGAGCCACGGGGCGCGTGAGGGGGATCGCCGGGGCGGGGTCCGGCGCGCCGGGCGGCGGGGTGCCGGGTGGGGCCGCGGAGGCCGGTGGGATCACGGGGGCGGCGGGGGCGGTGGGGGCCGGTGCGCCCACGGGAGCAGGAGCCGCGGAGGCCGGTGGGATCACGGTGGCAGCGGGGGCCGGTGGAGCAGTGGGAGCCGGTGCGTCCACGGGAGCCGGTGGAGCCACAGGAGTCATAGGAGCAGCGGAGGCAGTTGGGGTCACGGGGGCCGCGGAGGCCGCGGAGGCCGTTGGGGTCATGGGGACAGCGGGGGCCGTTGGAGTATCGGGAGCGGCGGGAGCGGCGGGAGCGGCGGGAGCGGTGGGAGCGGCGGGAGCAGTGGGGGTCGGTGCGTCCATGGGAGCCGGTGGGGCCACAGGAGTCATAGGAGCAGCGGAGGCCGTTGGGGCTACGGGGGCTACGGGGGCTACGGGGGCTACGGGGGCTACGGGGGCTACGGGGGCCGCGGAGGCCGGTGGAGCGGTGGGAGCGGCGGGAGCAGTGGGGGTCGGTGCGCCCACGGGAGCCGGCGGAGCCACAGGAGCAGCGGAGGCCGGTGGGGCCATGGGGGTCACGGGGGCTGCGGAGGCCGTTGGGGTCACAGGAGCCGCGGAAGCCGGGGCCACAGGAGCCGCGGAGGCCGTTGGGGTCACGGGAGCGGCAGGAGCCGTTGGGGTCACGGGGGCGGCGGGAGTAGCGGGAGCAGTGGGAGCAGCGGAGGTCAGTACGCCCGGCGGAGCCGGTGGGGTTCCGGTGTCGGGTGTGTGCGTGGGTTCGGGCGTGGTCGTCGCGCCCGCTGTGATCGTCGTGTCCATGTCGTTTCCCCCCCAGGCTCCCGGGCACTGTAATGGACGGGTCCGGTCGAATCCGGAAGGCCTTCGGCACCTCGCCGCCAAGTGGGCGGAGAACGGCCGAATCGCGGACGGTTCCAGCCGCCACCCTGGCGCATGGCACGTTTTGCCACTTGCCTTCCAGCCGGTCGTTTCCGGCCATGCCTCGTTCACGCCGCGTTCGCCGGTCGCCCAGAGCCTCGTAGCCATGAAGAAGGCACTCCTCGCCGCGACCGTCGTCGCCTCCGCACTCACCGCCTCGCTGATCGCGGCCCCCGCCGCCACCGCCGCCGGCTGGGAGCTCCCCTGGAACAACGGCCACCAGGGCCGCTCCGACATCCCGTTCACCGAGGCCACCGTCACCGCCGGAGCCGACGGCTCGTACACCCTCAAGTGGAGCGCCAAGGGCACCAAGCGCGTCGAGATCAAGGCCAACGGCAAGGTCGTCGCCAAGGGCGGCGCCCAGGGCCAGGCCGTGGTCAAGGGCCTGCCCGCCGCCGACCGCCAGTGGTTCGAGTTCAAGCCGGAGCGCGGCGAGGGCCTGCGCCTGGCCGACCGCCTGATCAAGCTGGAGGGCACGGTCAACTTCCGTGACGCGGGCGGCTACCGCACCGCGAACGGCCAGTGGGTCAAGATGGGCGAGATCTACCGCTCCGACGCCCTGAACAAGCTGACCGCGAACGACCTGGCCAAGCTCCAGCGGCTGCGCGTCAAGACGGTCTTCGACCTGCGCATGCAGGACGAGCGCACCAAGGACGCCGACAAGGTCCCGGCGGGCGCCACCTACGTCGTCGCCGACGTCTTCGCCGGCTCCGGTTCCTTCCAGACCCTGCCCAAGACCCCCGACGAGGCCGTCAAGGCCATGGTCGACGCCGAGAAGGCCATGGTCAGCGGCGACGGCGGCAAGAAGGCCTACGCGCAGGTCTTCGAGGGGATCGAGAAGGACCGCAGCCGCTCCGTCCTCTTCCACTGCACCGCCGGCAAGGACCGCACGGGCTGGGCGAACGCCACCCTGCTGACCGCCCTCGGCGTCCCGCAGGAGACGGTCATGGCCGACTACCTGGCCAGCAACGACTACCGCAAGGCCGCCAACGACGCCGTCCTCTCGCACCTGCCCGCCCCGCAGGCCGCCGTCTACAAGCCGATGCTCGACGTGCGCCCCGAGTACCTCAACTCCGGCTACGACGAGGTCAAGGCGAAGTACGGCTCCTTCGACCGCTACCTCAAGGACGGCCTCGGCATCGACGCCCGCGAGCTGAAGCAGCTCAAGAAGGACCTCCTCGTCGGCTGATCCCCACCGCGACGCGGCACGGCCCGGCCGGGCGCCACACCGGCCGGGCTCCCGCGTTCCCGCTCAGTCCAGTACCGGCAGCAGCTCCGGCAGGTGGCCGTCCGAGGCGCGCGCCGCCTCCTGCCGTTCCCGCGGGACCTCCCCGTACAGCGTCGTACGGGCCTTCGCCGGCCGGCCGGCCGCCTCCGCGACCGCGATCAGGTCCCGGACGGACTTGTACGAGCCCCAGCCCGACCCCGCCATCCGGGAGATCGTCTCCTCCATCAGCGTCCCGCCCAGGTCGTTCGCCCCGGAGCGGAGCATCTCGGCCGCGCCCTCCGCCCCCAGCTTCACCCAGCTGGTCTGGATGTTGGTGATGTGCGGGTGCAGCAGCAGCCGGGCCATCGCCGTGACCGCCCGGTTGTCCCGGACCGTCGGGCCGGGCCGGGCGATGCCCGCCAGGTACACCGGGGCGTTGGTGTGGATGAAGGGGAGCGTCACGAACTCCGTGAAACCGCCGGTCCGCTCCTGGATCCGGGCCAGCGTGCGCAGGTGCCCCAGCCAGTGCCGGGGCTGGTCCACGTGCCCGTACATCATGGTGGACGAGGAGCGGATGCCGAGCTCGTGCGCGGTGGTGATCACGTCGATCCAGTCCGCCGTCGGCAGCTTCCCCTTGGTCAGGACCCAGCGGACCTCGTCGTCCAGGATCTCGGCCGCCGTGCCCGGGATCGAGTCCAGCCCGGCCTCCTTGGCCGCCGTGAGCCAGTCCCGTACGGACATCCCCGTCCGGGTGGCGCCGTTGACGACCTCCATCGGGGAGAAGGCGTGCACGTGCATGCCGGGGACCCGCTCCTTCACCGCGCGCGCGATGTCGAAGTAGGCGGTCCCGGGCAGGTCGGGGTGGATGCCGCCCTGCATGCACACCTCGACGGCGCCCACGTCCCAGGCCTGGGCGGCCCGGTCGGCGACCTGGCCCAGGGAGAGGGTGTAGGCGTCGGCGTCCGTACGGCGCTGCGCGAAGGCGCAGAACCGGCAGCCGGTGTAGCAGACGTTGGTGAAGTTGATGTTCCGCGTGACGACGTAGGTGACCTCGTCGCCCACCACCGCGGCGCGCAGCTCGTCCGCGATCCGGCACAGCGCGTCCAGCGCCGGGCCGTCCGCGTGCAGCAGCGCGAGGGCCTGCGCGTCGGTGAGCCGCGTCGGGTCGTCGGCGGCCTGCGCCAGGGCCGCCCGTACGTCGGTGTCGATGCGCTCGGGGACCATGCCGGGGGCCGCGGCCTCGCGCAGGGCCTCCCAGTCGCCGTAGACGTGGTCGAAGTCCTCGCGGCGGTCCCCGGTGCGGCCCTCGGTGTCGATGGCGGTGTGCAGGTCGGTGCGCCCGTACGCGGCGAACGCCTCGTCGGGCTCCTGCCACGGCCGGCCCTCCACCGTCGCCGCCTCGTCGGCCAGTCCCGTCTGCGGGTCGGCCAGCGCGCGCACGTGCGGCAGCAGCCGGGGGTCCAGCCACGGCTCGCCGCGCCGCAGGAACTCCGGGTAGATCGTGAGCCGTTCGCGCAGCTCGAAGCCGGCGGCGGCGGTGCGCTCCGCGAGTTCCTCGATGTGCGGCCAGGGGCGCTCCGGGTTGACGTGGTCCGGGGTCAGCGGGGAGACGCCGCCCCAGTCGTCGATGCCGGCGCCGATCAGCAGGGCGTACTCGGCGTCCACCAGGTTCGGCGGGGCCTGGATGCGGGCGCTCGGGCCCAGGATGTGCCGGGCCACGGCGATGGCGGCGGCCAGCTCCTCCAGCTCGGCGTCCGGCATCCCGCGCATGGCCGTGTCCGGCTTGGCGCGGAAGTTCTGGACGATGACTTCCTGGATGCCGTGGTAGCTGCGCTGGATCCGGCGCAGCTCGAAGAAGGCCTCGGCGCGCTCCTCGTAGGACTCGCCGATGCCGATGAGCACCCCGGTGGTGAAGGGCACGTTGGAGCGGCCCGCGTCCTCCAGGACCCGCAGCCGGACGGCGGGCTCCTTGTCGGGGGAGCCGTGGTGCGGGCCGCCGGGCTCGGACCACAGGCGGGTGGCGGTGGTCTCCAGCATCATGCCCATGGACGGGGCTACGGGCTTGAGGCGCTGGAGGTCCGCCCACGACAGCACGCCCGGGTTGAGGTGGGGCAGCAGGCCCGTCTCCTCCAGCACCCGGATCGCCATGGCCCGTACGTAGGCGAGGGTGTCGTCGTAGCCGTGCGCGTCCAGCCACTCGCGGGCCTCGGGCCAGCGCTCCTCCGGGCGGTCGCCGAGGGTGAACAGGGCTTCCTTGCAGCCCATCGCCGCGCCCCGGCGGGCGATGTCGAGGACCTCGTCGGGGGAGAGGTACATGCCGTGCCCGGCCTTGCGGAGCTTGCCGGGCACCGTCACGAAGGTGCAGTAGTGGCACTTGTCGCGGCACAGGCGGGTGAGGGGGATGAAGACCTTGCGCGAGTACGTGATCACGCCGGGCCGTCCGGCGTCGGCGAGCCCGGAGTCCCGGACCCGGGCGGCGGAGGCGGAGAGGTCCTTCAGGGCCTCGCCGCGCGCCCGCAGGAGTACGGCGGCCTCGGTCGCGTCCAGCGCGACGCCGTCGCGGGCCCGCCGGAGCGCGCGGCGCATGGCGTTGTCGGTGGGAGCGTCGCTCGGAGTGGTCATGTGGCGAGCATACGAGTCGGCCGGTGTCCCGCGGAGTGCGTCATCGCATCAGCTCACCGGCGTTGACCAGCAGGGACTGGCCGGTTATCGCCCGCGCACGGTCGCTGGCGAGGAAGACGGCGGCGTCGGCGACGTCCCCGTCGGTGGCGAGGTCGGGCAGTGCCATCCGCTCGGTGAGGCGGGCGTGGACCTCGGCCTCCGGGACGTTCTCGGTGTGGGCGGTGAAGGTGACGAAGGCCTGGACGGGCGGGCCCCACATCCAGCCGGGCAGCACGGTGTTGACGCGGATCCGGTCCGGTCCGAGCTCGCGGGCCAGGGAGTACATGGCGGAGGTCAGCGCCCCCTTGGAGGCGGCGTAGGCGGCCTGGCGCACCTCGTTCGGGGCGGCCACCGCGGACTGGGTGCCGATGATGACGACGGAGCCGCCGCCCGCGGCCTTCAGGGCGGGCAGGCAGGCGCGGGTCATGCGCAGGGTGCCGAGCAGGTTGACGTCGAGGATCTGCTGCCAGGTCCCGAAGTCGGCGTCCTGGAGCCCGCCGAAGTACGAGTCCCAGGCGGCGACGTGCACGACGGCGTCGACCCCGCCGAACCGCTCGACGGCCAGCTCCGCCAGGGCCCGGCACTGGGACTCGTCGGTGATGTCGGTCGGACGGTGGGCGGTGTGGGTGCCGTCGGGGTCGATCTCGGCGGCGGACTTGGCCAGATTGGCCTCGGTCCGCGCCCCGAGCACGGCGTTCCCGCCGTCGCGGACCACGGCCGCGGCCACCTGGTGCCCGAGCCCGGCCCCGACCCCGGAGACGATGACGGTCTTCCCTCGCAGCAGCATGGCGCGCCCCCTGGCGGCTGGATCCGGCAATGGATCTGACGGGGCGTCAGGGTAGGGGTGCGGGGCGGGGTTGTGAAGGGGCGGCGGGTTCGGGGCGGTGGACCCGCCCGGCCGGACCCGGCCCCCGGCGCCGCCGCCGCGGAGTTCAGCCGCTGACGTCCGCGATGATGTGCGTGATCACCCAGACCGCCCAGAGCAGCGGCACGATCGCCACGTACGCCAGCGGGCGCGCGTGCACCGGCTGCCCCTCGTCGAGCTGCTGACGGCCGGGGGCCGGCTCCGACGGTTCGAGCTTCGCGAACTTGCTCGCGGCGATCAGGTTCCAGAACAGGGTGAAGGGCGTGAACAGCACCAGGGACAGGGGGCTCCACCAGCCCTGGCACAGCGTCTTGGTGGTCATGATCCGCACCAGGGCCCGCCCGCACCGGCGGCAGAAGGGGCCGTCGAGGCGGTGGAACCGCATCAGGACGAGCACGCCGACGTGGGCCCGGACGGCGAAGTTCACGGCCTCGGGGGCCCCGCAGTTGCGGCAGCCGGTGGGGCCGGGAATCAGGTACGGGGGGTGCTGGGGGTGGGCGTACTGGGGGTGCGGCTGCTGGGGCTGCTGGTGCTGCTGCGGGTACGGCTGCGCGTACGGGGGCTGCTGGGCCGGGACCGGTCCGCCGGGCTGGGCCGGTCCCGGTCCGCCGGTCTGGGGCGGGCCGTACGGGTGGGGTGCGCCGGCGCCCTGGGCGTACGGGTTGGGTGCGCCGTTGCCCTGGGCGTACGGGTTGGGCGGAACGGGTGCGCCCGAGTACGGGTTGGGCGGGGGAGTGCTCATGGGAGGGCCTTCGGGTTCTGCGGACGGCAGGGGGAGCGGCGAACAGCCGGGATGACGGCCCGCGTCCCCCGCAGGGGGGTGCCTTCACCGCAGGGGGAGCGGAACCGAACGCCAGTGCTCTCGTGTGGCTCGAACGTACCAGCCGGGTCGGACGGTCCCGGTTTCATCGCGTTCCGGCAAGCCCCGGACACCCGGGACATGGGGGTGAGTTCTGTGTCAGAGTGGGCTAATGGGGCGTATCGGTCCGGGTCTTGGGCGGTTCCGGTGGTCCACCGGAGGCGCGGACGAGGCACGCTGGACGTCCTGGGCCACAGGCGGGTGAAGCCGAGACGAATGGTGCGTCATATGTGCGGGGGCGACGGCGAGTCGTATCCGAATACCTGATAGACAGAAGAATCACGGCTCGACCAGCCGACGCCTTCGCCGGCCGCCTTGGGGGGATCGCCGCACTGTGAAGCCGCTTCACCGTCATGTAGTCAACACCTCGCGCAAGGTCTTGTGCACGGCCGCCCTCGCGGCCAGCCTGACCACCGCCGCCGTCGTGACCAACACGCCCGTCGCCGGCGCCGGAGAGGCCGAACCGACCCCGGACAGTCCGCAGGCCGCCGACCGCGGTGACGCCCGCCTCGACCTGCCGGCCCCGCTCGCGGACCCCGTGGTGCCGCCCGCCGCCGGTGCCGGTGGCACCACGGCCGAAGGGGCCTCCGGCATCCCCGCCACCGCCCTCGACGCCTACAAGCGCGCCGAGGTGGCCGTGAAGGCGGCGCTGCCCAAGTGCAACCTGTCCTGGGCGCTGATCGCCGGCATAGGCCGGATCGAGTCCGTCCACGCCTCGGGCTACGGGCTGAAGGCCGACGGCACCACCGAGCGGCCGATCCGCGGCCCCCGCCTCGACGGCAACGGCTTCGCGAAGATCACCGACACCGACAAGGGCGAGTGGGACGGCGACACCGAGTACGACCGCGCCTTCGGCCCGCTCCAGTTCATCCCCTCCACGTGGAAGGACTGGAAGGCCGACGGCAACGGCGACGGCCAGCGCGACGCGAACAACATCTACGACGCCTCCCTCGGCGCCGGCCTGTACCTCTGCTCCGGCGGCAAGGACCTGTCGGTCCCGGCCGACCTGGACCGGGCCATCCTCAGCTACAACAGCTCGCGCGAGTACGTGAACAGCGTCCTCGGCTACATGCGCCAGTACCAGGACGGCGCCACCGGCGTCCCGAACCCGCCGGTCGGCACCTTCCCGACGCCGCCCGCGCCGACCCTGCCCACGCCGCCGCACGTCCCGACGCCGAACCCGCCGGCCTCGAAGCCGAACCCCGCGCCGAAGCCGACCCCGACGCCGACCCCGAAGCCGACGCCCACGCCGACGCCGACGCCGAGCGAGCCGACCAAGCCGACCCCGCCGCCCGCGACCCTCGCCAAGCTGGAGCGGGTGGGCGACGCGAAGCTGGAGGCCGAGGCCGGGAGCCTGTTCGCCGAGGGCGTCCGCTTCAAGGCCCTGCTCAGCGACGGCAAGCCGGCCGTGGACCAGGCCGTGGTCGTCGCCGTGGAGAAGGACACCACCGGCGGCACCGGTTTCGTCTTCGGCGACGAGCCGAGCGTGGTCGTCCGTACGGACTCCCAGGGCATCGCCACCGCGCCCAAGCTGAAGGCGGGCACCGAGGCGGGCACGTTCACCCTGCGGGCCACGGCCTACGACGCGAAGAGCCAGCTCACGCTGGCGCTGGACGGGAAGGTCACCGAGAAGGCCAAGCCGCTCGTCCTCACCCGCACCGACGGCACCGCCGCGGTCGAGGCCGCGGCCGGCACCGCGGTGAAGGGCCTGGAGTTCCTGGCCGCCGCGGGCGGGAAGCCGGTGGCCGGTGCGCAGGTCACCGCTGCCCTGGTCGAGGGCAAGCCGGGCGCCTGGAAGCCGGTGGACGCGACGAAGGCCAAGGGTCCGTACTTCGCGGGCAAGGACGGCGCGAAGCTGTTCTCCCTGGAGCTGCCCAAGACCGTCGCCGACGGCAAGCTCAAGCTGCCGGAGCTGCTCACCACGGACGTGCCCGCGGGTACCTACCACCTCCGTCTGAGCACCGCGGACGGCGCGGAACTGATCCTGGACCTCAAGATCACCGCCCCGCCGGCCACCACCGCCCCGCCGGCCGCCAAGCAGTAACCCCCGGCCGGGCCCGGGGCCCCGGGCCCGGCCGGGCCCCGGTCCGGTCCCGGGCCGCCGGGGTTCCGG
>NZ_JBEXKC010000122.1:0-15879 GCF_040609475.1 Streptomyces sp. NPDC004667
GGCGCCGCCGCGAAGCTGGCCGGGCTCCCGGCCAATCACGCGCCGGACTTCGCGCCCGACGTGCGCACGGCCCTGCCGGCGGGGGTGGGCGCGCTCACGTCGGCGGCGCTGGCCTGCCTGGAGCCGCGCCGCTGAGCCGGCCGGCGGACGGGCCGGTTCCCGGGGTCAGAAGGGCCTGGTCGGGAGGTACTTGCCGTCGAGGGTGATGACGGCGCGCTCACCGCCGTCGGGGTCGGCGACCTTGCGCACGTCGAGGCGGAAGTTGATGGCGCTGATGATGCCGTCGCCGAACTCCTCGTGGACCAGGGCCTTGAGGGTGGTGCCGTAGACCTGGAGCATCTCGTGGAAGCGGTAGATCGTCGGGTCGGTGGGGACCGAGCCGGGGATCGAGCCCCGGGTGGGGATGGTCTGCAGCCACATCGCGGCGTCCTCGTCGAGGCCGAGGAGTTCGGCGACGGCCTTGGCGGCGGGCTCGGGCAGCGGGTGCTGGCCGAGGACCGCGGCGGTGACGAAGGCCACGGACAGGCCGGTGACGTCGGCGATCTGGCGCCAGGTCAGGTTCTTGCGGACCTTGGCCTCGACGGCCGCGTCGGCGATCCGCTCACGGACGGCGGGGGCGAACTGGGCGTGCACCATGGGAAGGGTTTCCTTTCGGAGGGGGAAGGGGTTCGGGGCGGGGAGGGGCACCGGGGCGCGGGTCAGGCCGCGAGGGCGACGGGGCCGCCGGTGCGCTCGATCTCCTCGACGGCGCCGGAGGGGATGTCGTAGACCCAGCCGCGCAGGACCAGCGAGCGGGCGGCGAGGGCGCGGGCCACCGAGGGGTGGGTGGCGAGGTTCGCCAGCTGGGCCCGGACGTTCTCCCGTACCAGCGCGTCCAGGGGGTACGGGCCGCCGTCGGCCGGTGCGGTACGGGCGAGGGCGGCGTCCGCGTGGCGGAGCCAGTCGGCCACCGCCGGGAGGGGCACGAGGTCGTGGCCCTCGGCGAGCGCGGTCATAGCGCCGCAGGCGGAGTGGCCGCAGACCACGATGTCGGTGACGCCGAGGACGGCGACGGCGTACTCGACGCCGGCCGCCACCCCGTCCGGGCCCGGGGTGTGCGCGGGGACGAGGTTGCCCGCGGTCCGGACGACGAACAGCTCGCCCGGCTCGCTCTGGGTGATCAGTTCGGGCACCACGCGGGCGTCGGAGCAGCTGATGAACAGGGTCCGCGGGCGGTGGGTCGCGGCGAGCTCCGCGAAGAGCTCCGCCTTGGCGGGGAAGACGTCGTGGCGGAACCGCTCGACGCCCTCGGTGAGGTCGTGCATGGTCACTCCCGTTCTCTGGGATCCACCCCGTGGGGCTGACGTGTTCCACCATGCATGAGCTGCGGTCATAGTGTCCAAGAGCAGAATTCGATGACTCTCATCGATGCCATCTATAGTCGGTTGCATGGCTTTGGAACTGCGTCACCTGCGCTATCTGCTCGCGGTCGCCGAACACAGCAGCTTCACGCGCGCCGCCGAGGAGCTGCGGATCTCCCAGCCCACCCTGTCCCAGCAGGTCAAGCAGCTGGAGCGGACGGTGGGCGTACAGCTCCTGGACCGCAGCGGACGCGCGGTGCGCCTCACGGACGCCGGAGCGGTCTACGCGGAGCACGCCCGCCGGGCGCTGCGGGACCTCGCGGCGGCCGAACGGGCGGTCCACGACCTCGCCGACCTGAGCCGCGGCCACCTGCGGCTGGCCCTCACCCCCACCTTCACGGCGTACCTCCTCGGCCCGCTGCTCGCCGCCTTCCACACGGCGCACCCCGGCATCACGGTGGAGGTGCGGGAGCTGCCCCAGGACCGCATCGAGGCGGCGCTGCTGGCCGACGACACCGACCTCGGCATCGCCTTCCGGGGCGTCCACCCGCCGGGGATCGCCGCGACCGGGCTGTTCACCGAGACCCTGGGCCTGGTGGTCGGCGGCCGCGGTACGGCCCCCGCGGCTCCGGAGCCGGATCCGCTGCCGGTAGCGGCCCTGACGGACCGCCGGCTGGCGCTGCTGAGCGGGGACTTCGCCACCCGGGAGCACATCGACGCCTACCTCGCCGCGCACGGGGTACGGCCGCGGGTCGCGGTGGAGGCCGGATCCGTCCAGGCGCTGACCGAGCTCGTGCGGCGGACCGGCCTGGCCACCGTCCTGCCCGACGCCGTCACCGACGACCATCCCGGGCTGTCGCCGATCCGGCTGGACCCGCCCCTGCCGCCGCGCACGGTGTGCCTGCTGCGGCGCGACGGCGCGTACCGGAGCAGCGCCTCCCGGGCCTTCACCGCGCTGGCCCGGGAGGTGACCGCCGCCCGGGGGTACGCCCCGCCCGGGGGAACGCAGACCGTGCGGGGTCAGGAGAGCCCGTAGCGACGGGCCGACTCCTCCTCCTGCGCCAGCCGGTGCATGGCCTTGAGCACCGGCTCGAAGAGGACGGCGGAGGCGACCGCCGCCTCCACCCGCTCCGCCTCCGAGGGGTAGTCCTCCATGTTGTCGAGGTCGTGGACGGCCACCTGGTGCATCAGGCGGGCGTAGGGCGCCAGCAGCCGCGCGTCCCAGCGGTAGCCGAGGCGGATGAGCGAGGCGACCGCCACCACCAGGGAGCGGTGGTCCGGGGAGAGGGGAGCCAGTTCCCGGGCGGTCGACCAGCCCAGCTCCTCCAGCAGACGGTCCACCTCGGCGCGGGCCGTCACCACGGCCTCGTCCTCCTCCTCCGGCTCCGGCAGGCGCGGCAGCGCCCACAGGGCGGCTCCCGTGCGGATGGTCCGGCCCAGCGACTCGTCGTCGACGTGCCGGAGCACCTCGCGGGCCGTCGCCACGGGCACCCCGCCCACCTGGATCAGCGTGCGCACCAGGCGCAGCCTGCGCAGATGCGTGTCCTCGTAGTCGGCCGTCGTCGCGCCGATCCGGCGGCCGGGCGGCAACAGGCCTTCGCGCAGGTAGTACTTGATGGTCGCGGTGGAGACACCGCTGCGCTCGCTCAGCTCCGCCAGCCGCATCCCTGTGTGCCTTTCCTCGGAGAGCGCCACTATCTCATCAGGTAAGCGCTCGCCGGGCGGGCCGGGCCGGGTCGGCCCAGGATGGGAGGGAGAGGGGGTCGGGTACCGACGGGAGTGGCTACATGAGCGGCAGGCGGTACGAGCTGGTCTTCCCCTCCACCGACGGGACGGGCGAGGACGTCGTGGTGGTGGACCGCACCGACACCGCGGGGCCGGGCGGCCACCCGGTGTACGCCGACGCCACCGGCATCGTCCGCGCGGAGATCAGCGACCGGGGCGAGGTGCGCATGCTCCCCTCGGGCGGCCACCAGGTCCCCGCGCACCCGCTGGCGGCCCGCCCGCTGCCGGACGGGTGACCCCGGTCCGCCGGTCCGGGCGGGCGGCGGGAGCGGTCGCTCAGGAGTCCGCGCGGGCCGCCGCCTGGCGCTGGCGCTTGCTCTGCTTGGCGAGCGAGAGGTCCTCGGCGCTGGAGCGCAGCCGCTTGAAGCCGTAGCCGCGTTCCGTCATCCAGCTCTCGGCGGCCAGTTCGGCGCGGGCGGTGGCTTCGAGGATGTCCTCCTCCGCCTCCCCCGAGTCGAGGAAGCGGAAGGTGAAGGAGTTGCGGGCGGCGAGCTCGTAGGAGAGGTTCCCCTCGGTGGTGAACGAGGCGCGCAGTACGTCGTGTTCGGGGGCCGCGGCCGTCAGCTCGGCGTGCTGTTCGGCGGTGAGGCCGTCGAAGAAGCCGCGGACGGTGACGCGGAAGGTGCGGGTGCTCATCGTGTCACCGTAGACGGGGCCGCCCGCGCGGCGCACCGCATTTTCGGCGGTCGCCGGGGGCGGCCCGGACGGGTTCGCGCACGGACGGGTCACCTGTCGACGGGGGCTCCCAGGGGGTCGAGGGCGCGGCGCCGGCGGCTGATGGAGTCGGGGTCCCAGCCGGGACGGGGGACGGAGGCCAGGAGCAGCCGGGTGTACGGATGGTGCGGGGTGGTGAGCAGTTCGGCGACGGGCCGGTGTTCCATGGTCCGGCCCCGGTACATGACGAGGGCTTCGTCGCACACGTAGCGGACCACGGCCAGGTCGTGGCTGACGAAGACCAGGCCGATGCCGGTGTCGCGGCGGATGTCGGCGAGCAGGTTGAGGACCTGGGCCTGCACGGACACGTCCAGGGCGGACACGGCTTCGTCGAGGACGAGCACGGCCGGTTCGACGGCGAGGGCGCGGGCGATCGCGGCGCGCTGGCGCTGGCCGCCGGAGAGGTGGCGGGGCAGGGCCGCCGCTTCCCGGTCGCCGAGCCCGACCCGGGCGAGGAGCGCCCGGACTCGGGCGGCGCGCTCGGCCGGGTCGCGGGTTCCGTGCAGCCGGAGCACCCCGTCGAGGGTGGCCCCGATCGTGATCCGGGCGTCGAGCGAGAGGTAGGGGTCCTGGAAGACGATCTGGACGGCCTTGGCGCGCGCCAGCCGGGCCGCCCTGCCGCGTACGGACGCGGCCAGGGGGCGGCCCTGGACGTGGATCTCCCCGGAGTCGGGGCGTTCGAGGCCGATCAGCATCCGGGCGGTGGTGGTCTTCCCCGATCCGGACTCGCCGACGATGCCGAGGGCGCCGCCGGGGCGCAGCGTGAAGGACAGGCCGTCGACGGCGACGACCTCGGCGGCGCCGCTCCGGTAGGTCTTGCGCAGTCCTTCGACCCGCAGGAGCGGGGGCTGGTCGGTGGTCACCTGACCTCCTGGTTCGGGTGGGGACGGTGGTCGCCGTGCCGGTCGCGGTCGGGTGTGAGGGTCAGTTCGCCGGCCCGGTGGCAGGCGACCAGGGCCGGGCCGTGCTCGCTCAGTGGGGGCGGTGACTGGTCGCAGCGGCCGGGTTCGGCGTAGCGGCAGCGCGGGGCGAAGGCGCAGCCGGTGGCGGATTCGAGCAGGCCCATGGGGGCCCCGGGGATGGGGACGAGCCGCTCGGGCGCCCTGCCGTCCAGCGGCGGGGAGGAGCCGAGCAGTCCGGCGGTGTACGGGTGCCGGGGCGTGGTGAAGAGGTCTCCCACGGGGGCGGTCTCGACGATGCGGCCCGCGTACATCACGTAGATCCGGTCGCTGACGGAGGCGGCGAGTTCGATGTCGTGGGTGATCAGGAGCAGGCCCAGGCCGCGTTCGCGCCGCAGCCGGCCGAGGACGGCGAGGATCTCCGCCTGGGTGCTGACGTCGAGGGCGGTGGTCGGCTCGTCGCACAGCAGCAGGCGGGGTTCGGCGGTCAGGGCGGCGGCGATCACGACGCGCTGGAGCATGCCGCCGGACAGCTCGTGCGGGTACTGGTCCAGGTGGCGGACGGGGTCGGGGAGACCGACCGCGCCGAGCAGTTCGGCGGCCCGGGCACGGGCCCGGTCCCGGGTCCAGCCGTGGACCAGGCGCAGGGACTCGGTGAGGAAGTCCCCGACGCGGCGGACGGGGTTGATCGCGGCGCGGGGGTCCTGGTAGATCATCGCCGCGGTGGCGGTGCGCACCTCGCGCAGGCTCGCGGCGTCGGCTCCGACGAGGTCGGTGCCGTCGACGCTGACCCGGCCGTCGATCCGGGCACCCTCGGGGAAGAGGCCGAGGGCGGCGCGGGCGGTGACGGACTTGCCGGACCCGGACTCGCCGACCAGGGCGACGGCCTCGCCGGCCCCGACGGTGAGGCCGATGCCGTCGAGGACGGGGCGGGCCGTTCCGGGCAGGGTGACGCTGAGGTCTTCGTACCGGAGCAGGGTCATCGGGGGTCCCTTCCAGCGATCTTGTCGGCGAGGCTCTCCCCGACGACGGTGAAGGCGACGACCACGACGACGACCGCGACGGCCGGGACGACCGCGGACAGCGGCTGCCCCTGGAGCACTGCGGCCTGCCCCTGGTTGATCATGGCGCCCCAGTCGGGTGTCGGCGGCTGGACACCGAGGCCGAGGAAGGAGAGGGCGGCCAGGTCGAGCAGGGCGTAGCCGAAGTTCACCGTCGCCTGGGCGAGGAGCGTCGGGGCGATGTTGGGGAGCATCCGGCGGACCGTCACGAACACGGCGGAGTGGCCCTGGACGGTGTAGGCGGCGATGTAGGGGCGGGCCTTCTCCTGGAGGGCCAGGCCCCGGACGAGGCGTGCGGTGTACGGCATGTAGGCGATGGCCATGGCGAGCACGGGGGCGGTCATGCCCTTGCCGAAGAGGGCGACCGCGAGGATCGCGAGCAGCAGGGCGGGGAAGGCGAACAGCACGTCGAGCACGCGTCCGGCGAGGGCGTCGGTCCGGCCGCCGCGCCACGCGGTGAACAGGCCGACGGCGACGCCGATGGCGGTGGAGAACACCACGACGGCCAGCGGCCCGACCAGACTGGTCCGGGTGCCGACGAGGAGCGCCGAAAGGGTGTCGTGGCCGCCCTGGTCGGTGCCGAGCCAGTGCCCGGCGCCGGGCCCGAGGAGGGTGTCCCCGAGGCTGCCGAAGGTGGGGTCGTGCGGTGCGATCCAGGGTGCCAGGGCGGCGACCAGGACGAACAGGGCGAGGAGGAACAGGCAGGCCCACTGGAGCGGGCCGCCGCCGAGGGCGCGTAGCCGGGTGAGGCGGGCGGGGCGCGACAGAAGCGTGGCGGAGGCCCGGGTGTCTGCGGTCATCGGGCACTCCCCCCGGCCGCCGTGCGGGGGTCGATCAGCGGGTGCAGGAGGTCCACGAGGGCGTTGACGACGACGAAGGCGGCCACGACCAGCAGCACGATCGCCTGGACGACCTGGAAGTCGAGCTGGTCGACGCTCTGGACGAGCAGGGAGCCCACGCCCGACATGCCGAAGGCGGTCTCGACGATGGCGGTGCTGACGAGCATGCCCGAGACGAGGAGCGCGGAGACGGTGACGATGGGGCCCAGCGCGTTGCGCAGGACGTGGCGCCGGATCACGGTCCGCCGGGGGGTGCCCCGGCTGAGCGCGACCTCGACGTGTTCGCGGCGCAGTTCGTCGAGCATCGCCGAGCGGGTCACCCGGGTCACCAGGGCCGTGAAGGTCACGGCCAGGGCGATGGCCGGCAGGACGACGTGGTGCAGCCGGTCGAACACCCCGCTGCCGTTGCCGATGGTCGGGAACCAGCCCAGGCGGACTCCGAGGAGGGAGCGCAGGAGCAGGGCGACGACGAAGGCGGGTGCGGCCGCCCCGACCGTGACCAGCAGCATCAGGGTCCGGTCGGTGCGGGAGCCGCGGCGCAGCGCTCCGACGATCCCCGCGCCGACGCCCACGACGGCGATCATCAGGGCCGAGGTGGCGACGAGGAGCAGGGAGGAGGGCAGCCGGGACCAGATGACCGCGGAGACGTCCTGGTGGAAGAGGTGGGAGCGGCCGAAGTCCCCCTGGACGACACCTTCGAGCCAGTTCCAGTAGCGCAGCAGGAAGGGCTGGTCGAAGCCGTACTGGTGGCGCAGTTCGGCGAGTTGTTCGGGGCCGGGGCTGCGCCCGCGCACCAGGAAGGAGACCGGGTCGCCGGGCGCGAGGTAGAGGGAGGAGAACACCAGGAAGGAGGTGACCAGGAGGGTCGCGGCCATCCCGGCGAGCCGGCGCAGGACCCGCCCGGCCCGGGCGAGGACCGCCGGGGCGGGACCGGACGGGGCGGGCGGCGCCGTGCCCGGGGGCTCGTCGGTCATCCCTTGGCTCCGATCTCGGCGGCCCACGGGTAGTAGAGGTAGGCGATGGAGGGCTGGACGCCGGTGATCCGCTTGCCCAGGAAGACGCTCACGGGCTGGGTGTACAGGGGCAGCCAGGGCAGTTCGCGCAGGGCGATGCGCTGGGCCTCGGCATTGGCCTCCGCGTGGCCGGCCGGGTCGTAGGTGTCGATGGCCCGGTCGACGGCCGCGTCGTAGGCGGGATCGGACCAGCCGCCGTAGTTGCTGAACGCGCCGGTGCGCAGGGAGGCGTACATGTCCAGCGGATCGGTGATGGAGGTGTACCAGAAGGTGAGGAAGAGGTCGACGCCCTCGCGTGCGGCGGGGTCGGTGAAGAGCGCGGTGTACTTCTCGGCGGAGACGCTGTCGATCTGCGGCTTGAGCCCGATGGCCGTGGCGGCCTGGGCGACGGCCTGGGTGATGATCGTGGTCTGCGAGTCCAGGGGGCTGGTCGCGATCACGACCTTCTGGCCGGACACTCCGGCCTCGGCAGCGAGCGCCTTGGCCTTGGCGGGGTCGTAGGGGTACTTCGGCAGGTCCTTCAGGAGGGCCTCGCGGGTGGCCGCGGGCACGTCGCTCCACAGGTTGTCGGTGACGAGCGAGTCGGCGACCTCGCCGGCGCCGCCGGCTCCGGCCTTGACGATGCCCTTGCGGTCGATGGCCATGAGCAGGGCCCGGCGTACGCGGGCGTCGCCGAGGGGGCCCTTGAGGTTGCCGACGACCTCGTCGGCGACGGTGGTGTTGCGGCCGAAGTAGAGGCTTCCGGCCTGGGTGGAGCGCAGTTGGGCGTACGCGTTGGGCGGGACCATCCAGCCGCCGTCGACCTCGCCGGACTGGAAGGCGTTGACCCGGGTGGTGGCGTCGGCGAGGAAGACGAACTTCACCTCGCCGGACCTGGCCTTGAGTTCGGGGTTCCAGTAGGCGTCGTTGCGCTTGAGGGTGAGGGACTGGCCGGAGGTCCAGGAGCCGAAGGAGAAGGGGCCGGTGCAGTTGACGCCGGTCTGCGGGTTCCCGTAGTCCTTGCCGGCCTTGGCCAGGGTGGCGGCGGACTCCACCGTGCCGGGGGCGGCGGCGAGGTACTTGTTGAAGGTGGAGTCGGGCTGGGTGAGCGTGACGGTGACCTCCATGTCACCGCTGCGCTCCACCGACTTGACGTTCTTGAAGGGGTAGGCCCAGACGCTGGCGACGGCCGGGTCCAGGTTGCGGCGCAGCGAGGCGACGACGTCGTCGGCGGTGAGCGGGGTCCCGTCGTGGAACCGCACGCCGGGCCGGATCCGGTAGACCCAGGTGGTGGGGGTGGGGTTGGTGAACGATTCCGCGAGGTTGGGGGAGGTCGTGAGGTCCGGGTTCCAGCGCAGCAGGCTCTCGCAGACGTTGGCGAGGATCTGGTTGGGCGGGTAGTCGAAGGACTGGGCGTAGTCGATGGAGGCGGGCTCGGCGAAGGTGGACCAGGTGAAGGAGGCGAGGTCGCCGGCCGGGGCGGGGGTGCGGTCGGTGATCGTGTAGGCGGCGGCCGCGTCCTTCGCCGGGTGGGCCGTGCCGCTGCACCCGCCGGTGAGGAACACGGCGGTGGCGGCGAGGCCGCCGACCGCGGCGCGCCTGAGGCGGACGGTGCGGGAGGTATGGGTGGTAAGGCTGGTGTTCTGCGTGCGTGTCGCTCTCGATCGGGCTGATGGCATCGTCTGCCTCCGTGAGGGGGGAGCTTCCTGAGGGGCGTGGTGCTGCCCGGCCGCGGGCGGACCGGCCGGGGCGTTGCGGTGCGTCACCGGTGGGGGCCGGAGCTCAGTCCTTCGCGGCGAAGACCTGTTCGCCGTCGAGGTAGGTGCGGCGCACCCGGGTGCCGGCGATCTCGCCGGGGGGCAGCTCGAAGGGGTTGCGGTCGAGCACGACGAGGTCGGCGTACTTGCCCTCCTCGACGGTGCCGGTGACGGCGTCGAGGTGGTTCGCCCAGGCGCTGCCGGCGGTGTAGGCGGTCAGGGCCTGGGCGAGGGTCAGGGCCTGCTCCGGGAAGAAGGGGGCGGCCGTCTCGTGGCGGCCGTGGGGGCCGTGGGCCGCGTCGGGGGTTCCGGCGGCCTCGTCGGGGACGGTCCGGTTGACGGCGACGTGGATGCCCCAGAGCGGGTTGGGGCTGCTCACCGACCAGTCGCTGCCGGCGACCAGGCGGGTTCCGGCGCGCCCGAGGTCTCCGAACGGGTACTGGAGGGCGGCGCGTTCGGGCCCCAGGAAGGGGATCGTCAACTCGTCCATCTGCGGTTCGTGGGCGGCCCACAGCGCCTGGATGTTGGCGGCCGCCCCCACCCGGGCGAAGCGGGCGATGTCGTCGGGGTGGACGACCTGGAGGTGGGCGAGGTGGTGGCGGTTGTCGTTGGCGCCGTTGGCCGCGCGGGCCGCTTCGAGCGCGTCGAGGACCTCCCGGACCGCGCGGTCCCCGAGCGCGTGGAAGTGGAGCTGGAAGCCCGACCGGTCGAGGAGCCGTACGGCTTCGGTGAGGAGCTCGGGATCGATGAAGCTGAGGCCGGAGTTCGCGGTGGCGCAGCCGCAGCCGTCGAGGTAGGGCTCCAGCATGCCGGCCGTGAAGTTCTCGGCGATGCCGTCCTGCATGATCTTGACGCTGGTGGCGTTGAAGCGGCCGACCCGTCCGTTGCGGCGGCGCTCCTCGATCCCGGGTATCTGTTCCAGCCCGCGTTCGCGGTCCCACCACAGGGCGCCGACCACCCGGGCGCGCAGCGACCCCTCGCGGGCGGCGCGCAGGTAGACGTCGTAGTTGTCGGGGTTGCCGGGGAAGGCTCCGATCATGGCGTCCTGCCAGCTGGTCACGCCGAGGGAGAAGAGGTGCTCCTGGGCGGCGAGGAGGCCGGCGTGGGCCTCGTCGGCGGTGGCGATCGGCACGTGGCGGGCGACCAGCTCCACCGCCCCTTCCTGGAGGGTGCCGGCCGGGAACCCGTCCGGTTCCCGCTCGATCCGGCCGTCCACCGGGTCGGGGGTGGCGGCGTCGACGCCGGCGAGGCGCAGGGCCCGGGTGTTGACCCAGGCGCCGTGTCCGTCGCGGTTGCCGAGCAGGACGGGCCGGTCGGGCACCACGGCGTCGAGCATGGCGCGGGTGGGGGTGCCGCCGGGGAAGACGTCCATCGACCAGCCGCCGCCGCGGATCCACGGCGCTTCGGGGTGCGCGGCGGCGTACGCGGCCACCACGGCCAGGTATCCGTCGGCCGAGTGCTCCCCGCTCAGGTCGCAGCCGAGCATCTGGACGCCGGCCACGACCGGGTGGACGTGGGCGTCCTGGAATCCGGGGACGAGCAGCCCGCCGGCGAGGTCCACCACCTCGGTGCCCGCGTCCGCGAGGGAGCGCACGGCGCTCTCGTCGGCGACGGCGAGGATCCGGCCCGCGCCGACGGCCACGGCCGCGTCGACCGGTGTCGCGCCGGTCCCGGTGAACACCTGTCCTCCCACGAAGACGGTGTCCGCCCGCTGCCTGCCGTACTGCCTGTTCCGGTCCATCGACGCTTCCTCCGGCTCGGCGGGCGGGGCCCGCACGGCGTGTTCGTTGAGGAGGAGTGAACGGGAGCGCAACATTGTTGTCAACGGTGTTGCGCTGCCTCTGTTCCGCATCGTTACACTGACCGCACCATGCCGAAGTCATCCGAGACACCCACCCGGTCCAAGCGCGCCGGAAGCCAGCTCACGCCCGACGCCATCATCGAAGCGAGCCTGCGCATCGCGGCGCGCGGCAGCGCGGACGCCTTCACCGTGCGCCGCCTCGGCGAGGAGCTCGGTGCCGACCCGACGGCGGTCTACCGGCACTTCCGCGACAAGGACGACCTGCTGCTGTCCGTGGCGGACCGCACCCTGGGCGAGGTCCTCGACAGCATCCCCGGGGGCCTCGACTGGAAGGACCGGCTGCGGGCCCTGGCCGCCGGCTCTCTGGAGGTCGCCCTCAAGTACCCCGTGGTCGGCTCGACCATGGCCAGCCGGACCACCCGCAGGCCCAACGAGTTCCGGGTGGTGGAACTGATCCTCGGCGCCGTCACGGAGGCCGGGCTCGAAGGCGCCGAGGCGGCCGTGCACTACCGGATGGTCGGCGACTCCCTGCTGGCCTACGTCGGCCAGCGCGCCGCCTACCTGCTCTTCGACCCGGACGTCCGCGCGGCCGACGAGTCCTCCTGGAGCCGCGAGTACCGGCTGGTGGATCCCGTGGGCTTCCCGCACATCACCGGGCTGAGCGCCGAGCTCGCCGGGGTGACGGAGGAGCAGATCTTCGAGGTGCGGGTGGAGGCGCTGATCACCGCGATCGAGACGCGGGTACGGACCCTGCGCGGCGGCTGAACCCCGCCGCCCCGGTCCGGCCGCGCACGGCCGAGTGGGCGCGGGAGGCGTTCGTGGCGCCGCAGCGCACGGGTCGCGTGCTGGGTCTCGGCGAGAAGCCGGCGGCGCGGACTTGGGGGGCAGCGCCGCCTCCACCCGGCGCAGGCCACGTCCGGTTCGACCGCACCCGGTGAGCGCCCGGTGGTGCCGCTCCCGTCGTGCGGGAGCGGCACCATGCGGGGCGGGGGCCCGTCAGGCGGACCGTCAGGCCTTGCCCTTGAGGGACGTCACCAGCTGCTTCGTCAGCTTGGTGGCACCCGTGACGCCGTTGTCGCTGCCGCTGCTGGCGAGCACGGTCACCACCGAGGTGCCGACCCGCGCGGCCACCAGCGTGGTGCCGCCCTGCCAGGCGGTGCTCGTCTGGGTGATGACCCAGGCGCCGTCGCCCACGCCCGCCAGGGGCTTTTCGGCGACGGTCACCTTGGCGTGGGTGGCGCCGTCGGTGTAGCTCGGGCAGGCCATGGAGATCTTGCCCAGCGCGCCGAGCACGGTCGTGGCGGTCGTGTCCCGGTAGACGTCGATCTCCTGGGCGAACTCCTCGGAGGAGTTCTTGTCCACGTAGGCGTTCTGCGCGAACGAGACGCCGGTGATCCCGGTGATCTCCGTCCACGAGGTCCCGCCGAGCTTGGTGCAGTCGGGGGTGGGCACATCGGCGGCGGCCGGAAGCTGGTACGTGTCGCCGGTGTCGCGCGCGAGCTCCGGGTCGGCGGTGAAGCCGGACGCGAAGAACGAAGCGGGTGCGAGCGCCGCTTTGAGCTGCTTGCCGGTCGGCAGGCCCTTGTTGGGCTCCGCGGCCGCGGCCGACGGCGCCGCGGCGGCAGCCGGCGAGCCCGCGGCCGGGGCCTTCGGGGCTGCCTTCGGGGCGGCCTTCGTCGCGGTGAAGGAGCAGGCGGTCAGCGCCAGCGGAAGTGCCGCAACGGTGAGAAGCCTGGCGGCGGAGGATATCTGACGCACGATGTGACTCGACCTCGATGTTCGCATGCATGACGCACCGGATGGCCCGGCACGTCACGGTTCTGTTCGGTTCGGCTGAGACCGGATCACCCGGCCCCGCCCCCGCCCGCACCCGGCAGGGCGCCGGTCGGCGCCGAGAGCGGTGGAGCGGGAGGCGGAGCCGACGGGTTGGGGCCCGGCGGAGCTCAGCATGGGGACTCGCGCATCCCATCGGGTCGCCCCCCGGCGGGGCAAGGGCCCGGCACATGCTTTGCCAGAGGATGGAAAACGTTTACCGGAATACACCCGTCCGCACCTGGATCCTGCTAAAGGCCTCAGCGTTGGGCGTTCCAGCCGGCCGGGCCGTTCACCGGGATCGCGGTCCGTCCCAGGGGTGCAGGCCGGCCAGCTTGTCGGGGTTGACCTGGAAGCGGAGGTTGCGCATCAGGCCGCCCTCCAGGTCGTAGGTGATCGCGCCGACGGGGGTGTCGCCCGCCAGGACGAGGACGCCGAGCTCGCCGTTGATGACGGCGGGGGTGGGGACGGGGACGGCGTCCACGGCGTCCCGCGCGGTCTTGGCGATCACTCCGATCAGGAATCGGCCCACGTGGTCGGCCCCGTACAACGGCCGCCTGGCGGCGCTGACCTTGCCGCCGCCGTCCGACCACGCGGTGACGTCGGGGGCGAGCAGTTCCAGCACGGCGTTGAGGTCGCCGCCGGCGCAGGCGCTCAGGAAGCGGGCCGTGACCTCCTCGCGCCGTGCGTCGTCGGCGTCGTAGACCGTGCGCCGCTCCGCGACGTGCTTGCGCGCCCGGTGCGAGATCTGGCGGACCGTCGCCTCCGGGCGGCCCAGGAAGCCGGCGATCTCGGCGTGCGCGTAGCCGAAGGCCTCGCGCAGCACGAACACGGCGCGCTCCACGGGGGTGAGGCTCTCCAGGACGACCAGCATCGCCGTGGACACGCTCTCGGCGAGCTCGCGTCCCTGCGCGACGTCGGGGACGGTGAGCAGGGGCTCGGGGAGCCAGGGGCCGACGTACTCCTCGCGCGTGGCGCGGGCGGAGGTCAGGCGGTTGAGCGACAGGTTGGTCACCGTGCGGACGAGGTACGCCTTGGGGTGACGGACCTCGGACCGGTCGGCCTTGTTCCAGGCCAGCCAGGTGTCCTGGACGATGTCCTCGGCGTCGCCGACCGTGCCGAGCATGCGGTAGGCGGTGGCGAACAGGAGCCTTCGGTGGGCGTCGAAGGGGTCCGCTTCGGGTTCGGTCGGGGTCACTGTTCGATTCTGCACGGCGGGCCGCGCCCGGGACCAGCCGCGGGGCCGGGCTCACGGCCCGGCCCCGGGCGGTCCGGGGCGGTGCCCGTCAGGTGAGGGTGCGCACCCGCTGGTCGCCCAGTTCGTAACGGGCGGCCGCCACGGCCAGTTTCCCGGCGGATATGGCACGGGCCAGGTCGGGTTCGGCGGCGAGCCGGTCGCGGGTACGGCGGGCATGGGCGTCGATGGTGGCGCTGATGCGGGCCTCGCCCTGCCGGCTCCGGTCGATCGCCGGGCGTATCTGGTCGGCCAGGTACTGGATGTGCGTGGGCAGCCGGTCGCCGGTCTCGTCGGCGTGGACCGCCGCGCCGACCGCCCCGCACGACTGGTGTCCGAGGACGAGCACCAGCGGGATCGCGAGTTCCAGGACCCCGTAGGCGATGCTGCCGAGCACCGCCTCGTCGAGCACCTCGCCCGCCGAGCGGACGGTCAGCAGGTCGCCGAGCCCCTGGTCGAAGACGAGCTCCGGCGGGACCCGGGAGTCCACGCAGCCCAGCACGACGGCGAAGGGCTGCTGCCCCTTGGCCAGCCGGAGCCGGGTCGACGGGGACTCGTTCGGGTGCTCCTGACGGTACGTGCGCCAGCGCCGGTTGCCGGCCGCCAGCTCGCGCAGGGCCTGCTCCGGGGTGGTCGGCCTGGCACCGGTCGCGGGCCCGGCGGGTGCGGCGGAGGCGGGGAAGGCCGAGCCGAGCGCGAGGACCGACCCGGCGGCCGCCGTCCCGGCCGCGGCGGTGCGCAGGAGGGTGCGTCGGCTGGTCGAACCAGCGCTCGTTTCGCGGGTGTTGGCGGTCCTGAGCCGTGAAGTACGCATGTTCGTAGGCTGCTTGATCGAAAACATGCGCGACGATATCCCGCTTTACCTGCTCTTGACCAAGCTTTGGGGAGAGATTTGGCGCGATACCGCTCCTCTGCGACTCAAACCGTGTGCAGCGTGACGACGGCCGCCCGGCCCGGGGTGCGCAGGAGCACGGTGGCGGGGCCCTGGAGCAAGGCAGCGTCGTACGGCCCCAGTTCGACGGCCGGACCGGGGGCCGGTTCCGCCGGCTCCAGCACGGCCGGGCCGTCGAGCGCGCAGACCAGCAGGGTCTCCCCGGGCAGGACGGCCAGGGTCGGTTCGCCGCGCACGACGGCGGTCCGGGCCAGCGTGCTCGCGCGCCGGTACATCACGTTGAAGTTGACGACGGGGCCGCCCAGCAGCCGGCACCCGGTCGGCCGGTCGCCGGGGAAGTGCCGCGGCGCGTAGCGCTCGTCGACGAGCCGGCGCTCGCCCGCGACGGTGAGGTCCATGCCGGCCCCTTCGGCCAGCGTGAGCGTCCGGTCGACACCGGGGAACTCCGAGAACGGGCCGTCGGCGTCCACTTCGGCGAGGCTGATCCGCCAGTCGAACGCCGCCGTGCCCGCGTGCTCGGGCAGGGCGGCGATCTCGCGGGTGACTCCCCCGCCGTTCTTCCACGGCACGGCCGTTCGTACGGCGGCGCGCAGGATCCGGATGTCGGCGGGGCCGGTCATGCGGCTTTTCCTTCCCTCGGGTCGGTACCGTCCCGCGGCTGCGGCTCCCCGCGAACGGGGTGGAGAGCCCGCGAAGAGGAGCGGAACCCGGCGTGGGCGATCCCGCGCAGGACGTCCTGGAGTCGTCCCCGCA
>NZ_JBEXKC010000123.1:0-15783 GCF_040609475.1 Streptomyces sp. NPDC004667
GGATTGCCCGCAGGGCAATCCAGCCCCGCCGGCGATTGAGGCGCGGGCGCGGAGCGCCGTGTAGTGAGCCGCGCCGGCGACTGAGGCGGGAACGGAGGAAGGGTGGGGCGGGGACCGGTCAGTACGGGTGTACGCCCACCGGGTGGGCCGGTGGTGGGCCGTAGCCCTCCGCCACGCGCTGGTGGTAGGTGGCGCGGTCGATGACCTCCAGGCCGACGATCTCCCACGGCGGCAACTGCGCCGTGGAGCGGTGCTCGCCCCAGAGCCTCAGCGCGACGGCGGCCGCGTCGTGGAGGTCGCGGGCCTCCTCCCAGTACCGGATCTCCGCGTGGTCGTCGGCGTACCGGCTGGTCAGCAGGAAGGGGTGGTCGTGCGCGAGCTGCTCCAGCCCGCGCCGGACCTCGGACAGCGGCGCCGCCTTGCCGGAGACGCTCAGGGTGACGTGCCACAGGCGCGAGGCGTCCCGCTCGGCCCCGCCGCCGTCCCCGCCTTCGTGCCGGTCCCCCGTGCCGACGCTGGTCAGCGCTCGTCTCACCAGCCGCCTCCTGTCTGCACTACGCGTGTCCGCCCCCCACAGTTGACCAGTCCCCGGCCCCCCGCGCGGCGGTTTTGCCGAACCTCAGCCCTGCAGCAGGACCAGATCGTCGCGGTGGACGACCTCCCGTTCGTACGCCGGTCCGAGCTCGCGCGCCAGGTCCCGGGTGGACCGGCCGAGCAGCTGCGGAAGTTCCTTCGCGTCGAAGTTGACGAGCCCCCGGGCGACGGCGCGGCCGTCGGCGGAGCGCAGTTCGACGGGGTCCCCGGCGACGAAGTCGCCCCCGACGGCGGCGATCCCGGCGGCCAGCAGCGAGCTGCCGCGTTCGGTGACGGCGCGCACGGCGCCGTCGTCCAGGACGAGGTGTCCCTGCGGGGTCGACGCGTGCTGGAGCCACAGCAGCCGGTCGGCGGAGCGGCGGCCGGTGGCGTGGAAGTGGGTGCCGGTCGGGCGTCCGGTCAGGGCGTCGGCGGCCTGGCTGGCGGAGGTGAGGACGACGGGGATCCCGGCGGCGGCCGCGATCCGGGCGGCTTCGACCTTGGTGACCATGCCGCCGGTGCCGACTCCGGCCTTGCCCGCGCTGCCGATGGAGACGTGGGCGATGTCCTCGGGGCCGCGCACCTCGTCGATGCGGGTGGTCCCGGGCAGGGACGGGTCCCCGTCGTAGAGGCCGTCGACGTCGGAGAGCAGGACGAGGAGGTCGGCGCGGACGAGGTGGGCCACCAGGGCGGCCAGCCGGTCGTTGTCGCCGAAGCGGATCTCGTCCGTGGCGACGGTGTCGTTCTCGTTGACGACGGGCAGGGCGCCCATGGCCAGGAGCTGGTCCAGGGTCCGGTAGGCGTTGCGGTAGTGCGCGCGCCGGCTGGTGTCGTCGGTGGTGAGCAGGACCTGGCCGACGCGGATGCCGTAGCGGGCGAAGGAGGCGGTGTACCGGGCGACGAGGAGGCCCTGGCCGACGCTGGCGGCGGCCTGCTGGCGGGCGAGGTCCTTGGGGCGGCGGGCCAGGCCGAGCGGGGAGAGTCCGGCGGCGATGGCGCCGGAGGAGACCAGGACGATCTCCTTCTCGCCGCCGCTGCGGGCCTTGGCCAGTACGTCGACCAGCGCGTCCACCCGGTCGGCGTCGAGTCCGCCCGCCGCGGTGGTCAGGGAGGAGGAGCCGACCTTGACCACGATCCTGCGGGCGTCCACGACACCTTGCCTAGCCGTTGACACGTCTTTCCCCTCACCAACCGACCGATCCGTTCGACCGGCCCAATCTACGGGGTGGCGCGGCGGGCCCGCCCGCCGGTTTCAGACCGTGGACGAGGACGGCTCCGGCTCGGCTCCGGTCTGCGCCGCGGCCCCCGCGTCCGCGCCCGTCCCCGGGATGAGGATCTTGCGCGAGAGCAGGAAGGTGAACGGGATGGCCACGACGGCCGCGACCAGCGGCGCGATGCGGGTGTCCATTCCGGCCCAGGTGACGAGGGCGTACAGGCCGACCGACTGGATCACGTAGTTCGTGACGTTGGTCAGCGGGAAGAGCAGGAACTTCTTCCAGGTGGGCCGGGTGCGGTAGGTGAAGTAGGTGTTCATGAAGAACGACCCGATCATCGACAGCACGAAGGCCAGCGTGTACGCGGCGAAGTACGGCATCCACGGGTGCAGCAGCAGGTAGAGGGCGAAGAAGGTTCCGGTGTTGACCCCGCCGACGAGGGCGAAGCGGAAGATCTGCCCGAGCTGTTCGCGGCGGCCTCTCGGCGGCGCGGGAGGGGACCCGGGCGAGGAGGCGGAGGCGGAAGGGGAAGGGGAGGCGGTCATCGGCGGCTGCGCTCCACGATCACGGCTTCGGAGGCTTCGGGCATCCGCTCGGCGGTCACGCCGTGGGCTTCCTTGACCAGGAAGTGGGGGCGGCGCTTGGTCTCGTAGTAGATGCGGCCGATGTACTCGCCGATCAGACCCAGCATGATCATCTGAACGCCGCCGATACCGGCGATCATCGCGACGAGGGTCACATAACCCGGGGAGTCGATGCCGTTCGTGATCGCCATCGCGGTGATCCACAGGGCGTACAGGACGGTCAGCCCGACCAGCGACACGCCCAGCCAGATACCGATGCGCAGGGGCCGGTTGTTGAAGGAGATCAGCCCGTCCATGCCGTAGTTCAGCAGGGAGCCGAACTTCCACTTGGTCTCGCCGGCCTCGCGCTGGGCGTTGCGGTAGTCGAAGTGGACGGTGTCGAAGCCGATCCAGGAGAAGAGGCCCTTGGAGAAGCGGTTGTACTCCGGGAGCGCCAGCAGGGCGTCGACGGCCGGGCGGGAGAGCAGCCGGAAGTCGCCGACCCCGTCGGCGAGCTCCACGTCGACCCAGCGGTTGACCCCGCGGTAGTAGAGGCGGCTGAGCGCCGAGCGGACCTTCTTGTCGCCCTCGCGGGTGCGCCGGGCGATGACCTGGTCGTGGCCCTGCCGGTAGTGCTCCAGCATGGTGGCGATCAGCTCCGGCGGGTGCTGGAGGTCGGCGTCCATGATGACCACGGCGTCGCCGGTGGCCTCCTTCAGCCCGGCGAGCATGCCCGCCTCCTTGCCGAAGTTCCGGCTGAAGGACACGTACCGGGTCTGCTCCCCGTACGCCGCGGCGATCGTGCGGAGCTTTCCGAGGGTCCCGTCACGGCTGCCGTCGTCGACGTAGCAGACCTCGTACTCCACGGGCAGGGCGTCCAGGACCCTGCGGATCTCTGCGTCGAAGCTGTCGATCACGGCTTCTTCGTTGTAGCAAGGGACAACTACGGACAGCTTGGTCATGGACACTTCCTGCTGGCTCCGAACGGGTGATTTTCGGCGACCGGACCCGCCACTCACCTCTCCTAAGAAGTATGCACGCCGGACGTCGGCCTGCCTGAGTCGCGTGCGGCACACGGTAGCTTTGAGTGGATAAGCGGAATGGAACGAAGGGATCGAGGTGCACGTGCCTGACGTCTCCGTGGTCGTCATCGTCTACAACGACGCAGAGCGTCTGCCGACAGCCGTCCAGTCGGTTTTGGACCAGACCCTGCGCGGGGTCGAAGTCGTGATCGTGGACGACTGCAGCAAGGACCGGTCGTACGAGGTCGCCCAGGAGCTGGCGGCGGCGCATCCCGAGCGGGTGCGCGCCTTCAGGCTTCCCGAGAACAGCGGCGGCTGCGGCGCGCCACGCAACCACGGGATCCGGCAGACCACCGGCCGGTACGTCATGTTCCTGGACAGCGACGACGTACTGGAACGCAACGCCTGCCGGAACATGCTGGCCGCCGCCGAGCGCACCGGGGCCGACCTGGTCTCGGGCATGTGCGTGCGCGTGCACCTCGACAACCGCTGGAACAAGACCACCGAGTGGTACCCGTGGATCTACGCGCGCACCCGCACGCTGGACTCCATCACCGAGTACCCGGACCTGCTGGTCTACGACACCCTCTCCACGAACAAGTGCTACCGGCGCGAGTTCCTGCTGGAGCAGGGCCTGGAGTTCCCGGTCGGCATCCACTACGAGGACCTGCTGTTCTCGGCGCAGGCGTACGTCGCCGCCCGCCGCATCACGCTGATCCCCAACCACGTGTACTTCTGGAACGTGGTCGAGAAGGCCTCCGCGCTGTCGATCAGCAACCGGCGCCACGAGATCGCGAACTTCGTCCACCGGATGGAGATCCACCGCCGCGTCGACGAGCTGCTGGCGGCCAAGGGGCACACGGCCATCAAGTCGGCGAAGGACGCCAAGTTCCTCAAGCACGACCTGGTGCTCCACCTGCGCGACCTGCCCCTGCTGGGCGACACCTACCGCCAGGAGTTCGCCCGCCTCGCCAACGGCTACCTGGCCGGCATCGACCCGGCCGCGTACGAGAACGTCACGCACCTCCAGGCCATCTGCGCCTACCTGCTGGGCAAGGAGGACTGGGACAACCTCCTGCCGGCCGCCGACGCGATGACCAACAAGGGCCGGCTGTGCTCCCCCCTGGCCGAGCGCGACGGCCGCGTCTACTGGTGCGCGCAGCACATCGACGACCCGGCCGACGACGAGGGCCGCCGCATACTGGACGTCACCGACCAGGGCTACCACACCGCCCCGCTGTCCTCGCTGGCCCTGGGCAACCGGCTCACCTCGTACGAGGACGACGGCCGCGGCACCGTCACCCTCGCGGGCCGGATCGTGAACCCGCTGGGCCGGATCAAGGCCGACACCCCGCTGAAGGCCACCCTGGAGTTCCGGGCCCGGCGCCAGATCGGGGTGCGATCGTTCACATTCCCCGTGACGACCGTGCGCCACGCCGGTGACACGATCGAGTGGAGCACCACGGCCGACGTGGCCTCGACGGTCCGCCCGCTCGGCATCATCGACGCCGTCTGGGACGTCCGGCTGAAGCTGACGGCCGGCGGTGACCGGATGACCACCCGCGTCTCGGTCGGCGGCGTCGACCTGGAGTCCGCGGCCCGGCTGCGGGTGCGTCCGCGCCTGACCCGCCTGGTCTCCGACCGCTTCGAGCCGGAGATGACCAAGAAGGGCAACCTCTCCTACGTCCTGACCGCCGAGGGCCGCGCCGCCGTCCGCACCCAGGCGCTGCTCAACAACGCCATGCACGGCAAGGCCGCCGGCGTCGTCAAGCGCAGCCTGCGCCGGGCCCTGAAGGCCCGCCGCAACATCGGTTCGGGCGAGCAGAAGGTGAAGCTCTACCACGAGGTCTTCTCGAAGCTGCCCGTCAAGAAGGGCACCGTCGTCTTCGAGAGCCACATGGGCAAGCAGTACAGCGACAGCCCGAAGGCGATCTACGAGGAGATGGTGCGCCAGGGCGCGCCCTTCGAGGCGATCTGGGCCTACGCGGGCGGCAAGCCCACCGGCTTCCCCAAGGAGGCCACCCTGGTGCGGCGCTGGAGCTGGGCGTACCTGCGGGCGCTGGCCCAGGCCGAGTACTGGGTCGACAACCAGGGCTTCCCGCTGGCCCTGGCCAAGCGCCCCGGGACCACGTACATCCAGACCTGGCACGGCTCCGCGCTCAAGCGGATGGGGTTCCACGAGCCCCGCACCAAGGCGCAGGGCAAGGCGGGCCAGGACCGCTTCCAGGCGGCCGTCGACCGCTTCGACCACTTCCTGATCCGCTCCGAGCACGACGTCCGCACCCTGGCCAAGGGCTTCCGGCTGCGCGACGAGGTGCTGCTGCGCACCGGCTACCCGCGCAACGACGCCCTGGTCGAGGCGCACCGCGCCGAGGCACAGAGCGGGGAGCGGGTGCGCGGGCCGCTCGCGGCCGAGCTGGGCATCGACCCGGAGAAGAAGGTGCTGCTGTACGCGCCGACGTTCCGGGCGAACGCGGACGGCACGGTGGAGGGCTTCGAGTTCCCCTTCGACGTGGAGGAGTTCGCGGACCGGCTCGGTGACCGCTTCACCCTCCTGGTGCGCACCCACTACCTCAACAGCGTCTCGCTGCCGCCGTCGGTGGCGGGCCGCGTCGTGGACGTGTCCCGGTACCACGACATCACCCCGCTGCTGGCGCTCGCCGACGGGCTGATCACGGACTACTCCTCCGTGATGTTCGACTACGCGGTGCTGGACCGGCCGATGCTGTTCTTCGCGTACGACTACGAGAAGTACGCGACGGACATCCGCGGCACCTACTTCGACCTCAAGGAGAAGGCGCCGGGTCCCGTGGTGGCCACGGCCGACGAGCTGATGCAGGCCGTCGGCGCCTTCGACGAGGCGGACGCCAAGTACGCGGAGGCCCGGCAGCGCTTCCTCAGCGAGTTCGGCGAGTACGACCGCGGGGACGCCGCCCGCCAGATCGTCGAGAAGTTCTTCACCAGGAGCGGCAAGTGAGCCAGCAGACCGCCACCGAGGGCGGCCGCGACGTCTTCCTCGTCTCCAACAGCGTGGACGAGCTCGGCGGTGTGACCACCTGGTCCCACCAGATGGCCCGGCTGCTGAGCGGGCGCGGCCACCGCGTGCACGTCGTCGGCATCGCGCCGGTCGCCGAGGAGATCCGGCAGAAGCTGCCCGCCGGACTCCCGTACGAGATGACCACGCTGTACGCGACCCACCCGCCCAAGGCCCGCCGGCTGCACGGCGTCAAGGGCCGCCTCAACGCCCCCGAACGGCGCCGCCAGGCGGCCCGGCGGGCGCAGATGCGGGCCAAGGCGGACGTGCTGACCGGAATGTTCCGGGCGGCGGGGCCGGGCGCCGTGGTGATCGTCACACAGGTCTGGGCGATGGAGTGGGTGTCCCTCGCCGACACCAAGGGGCTCTCGGTCATCGGCATGAGCCACGAGTCGTTCGAGGCCAGCAACAAGTCGACCCGGGGCGAGCGGGTGCGCCGCTTCTACTCCGAGGCCGACCGGCTCCTGGTGCTCACCCCCGAGGACGCGGACCTGTGGATCCGGGCGGGCATGGAGAACGTCGACAGCATGCCGAACCCGCTGCCGTTCATGCCCGACGAGCCCGCTCCGCGGACGGCGAAGGTCGTCGCGAGCGTCGGCCGCCTCTCGTTCGAGAAGGGCATGGACCTGCTGCTCGACGCGTGGGCGGACGCCGTGCCGCGCCACCCCGACTGGACCCTGCGGATCTACGGGGCGGGCTCGGAGGAGCCCTCGCTGCGCAGGCACTGCACCGAGCTGGGGCTGGACGAATCGGTGGAGTGGATGGGCAGCACCTCCGACGTGCTGGGCGCCCTGCGCGAGGCCTCCGTCTTCGCCCAGGCCTCCCGTGCGGAGGGGTTCCCGATCACCCTGCTGGAGGCCATGGCGGCGGGTCTGCCCGTGGCCGCGTTCGACTGCGCGCCGGGCGTCCGGGAGATCGTGCGGCACGGTGAGGACGGGCTGCTGGCCCGTCTCGGCAACACCATGGAACTGGCGGCTCACCTGGACGCGCTGATGACGGACGCCGCCCTGCGCGACCGGCTCGGCGACGCGGGCTTCCGGCACGTGCGGCGCTACTCCAGCGAGGAGATCACCGACCGGTGGGAAGGGCTCTTCGCGTTCCTGGAGCGCTGAGCCGCCCGACCGCCTGATGCACCACCGATCACGCGACGAGACCGCCCGCCCCGGACCGGATCCGGGGCGGGCGGTCTCGTCGTGGTGCGGACCGGGTCGGCTCAGACCGTGTGGAGGTCCTTGTGCGCGGTGGCCTCGGCCGCGCGGTTGGCCTGCCAGCCCGCCCAGGCCGAGGTGACCATCTCGCGGACGTCGTGCCGCGCCTTCCAGCCCAGCTCGGCCGCGATCCGGTCGGCCGAGGCCACCACCTTCGCGGGGTCGCCGGGGCGGCGCGGGGTGACGGTGGGGGCGTAGGTGTGGCCGGTGCCCTCGTTCAGCAGCTCGACCATCTCCTTGACGGAGACGCCCTCGCCGCGCCCGATGTTGACCGTCAGGTCCTTGTGGTCCCCGGCCGCGGCCCACTCGGCGAGGCGGCGGGCGGCCACCACGTGGGCGTCCGCGAGGTCCTCGACGTGGATGTAGTCGCGGATGCAGGTGCCGTCCGGGGTCGGGTAGTCGTCGCCGAAGATCCGGGCGCCCTCGCCGGCGTCGTAGCGTTCGAAGACCATCGGGACGAGGTTGAAGACGCCGGTGTCCGCGAGCTCCGGGGTGGCCGCTCCCGCCACGTTGAAGTAGCGCAGGCAGGCGGTGGCGATCCCGTGCGCCTTGCCGGCGGAGCGGACGAGCCACTCCCCGGCCAGCTTGGTCTCGCCGTACGGGCTGAGCGGGGCGCAGGGCGTTTCCTCGGTGACCAGGTCCACGTCGGGCATGCCGTAGACCGAGGCGGAGGAGGAGAAGAGGAAGTTGCGGATCCCGGCGGCGGCGACGGCCTGGAGCAGGACCGTCAGGCCCTGGACGTTCTCGTGGTAGTAGTACAGCGGCTTCTCGACGGACTCGCCGACCTGCTTCTTGCCCGCGAGGTGCACCACACCGGTGATCCGGTGGTCGGCGATGGCCCGGTCGAGGGCGAGGCGGTCCAGCACCGAGGCGGTCACCAGCGGGACGCCCTCCGGGACGCGGTGCTCGTTGCCCGTCGAGAGGTCGTCGAAGACCACGACCTTCTCGCCCGCGCGCAGCATCGCCCGGACGACGTGTGAGCCGATGTAGCCGGCTCCACCAGTGATGAGGAAAGTCATGCGTATCTCCCGAGCTCTAGCGTGACCTGCGCGTGCGGGCGCGGTCGAGGCGGTTGCGTACGAAGGTCAGCGCGCCCCCGGCACCGGGCGCGAGGCGCAGGGCCAGCGCTCCGGCGGCCGTGCGGTAGGGCTGCGCCAGCAGAACACCGTACCGGCTGCTGGGCAGGGCCCGGCGCCGGAGCAGTCCGCCGAGGGGGCGCAGCGAGGTGACGAGGGAGCTCCCGTCGCCGCACTCCACGCCCGCCCGGACGTCCCAGGCCTGCATCCCGCGCAGCCCGCGGCGGCGGCCCGTGGCGGCCAGGGCGGGCAGCCGGAAGGGCACCTCGGCGCTCCAGCCGTCCCCGTCGGGGGCGGCCCGCAGCTCCACGGGGCGGGTGGCGACGGCGGCGCCGCCCGCGCGGGGCAGGAAGTCCAGCCGGACGGTACGCGGACCGGCCCCGGCGAGGCGGCCGTACAGGTCGCGCACCCGGATCCGGACCGCCCCGCGCCCGGCCGGTTCGGCGTCGACGGTGACGGGCAGCTCCGCGAGGGGCAGCTCGTGCAGCCCGTCCAGCGGCACCGGCAGCTCGGCGCTCCACACCGGCCCGCCGTCGCCGCCGGTGGCGTAGGGGGGCAGCAGGCGGGGCGGCTCGGCGGCGAAGCGGACCAGCCGCTCCAGGTCGGCGGGCGGGGCCTCGCTCGCCAGCAGTACGCGCGCGGTCCAGCGGGCCCGGGCGGGGGCGGCCTCGATGTCGGCGTCCGCGAAGCCGGTCAGGTAGTCGCGGGTCAGGGTCCACCAGGCGGCGCGGTAGCCGGGGTCCTCACCGAGCTCGCGCAGGTACATGCGCAGGTCGTAGTCGAGGAACTTGGCCTGGCAGGCGCGGCCCAGCTCCGGGCAGGCCTCGGCGAGGGTACGGGAGGCGACGGTGTGCGCGGCGATCCGCGAGCGCCAGTTGCCGACGTCGGCGCGGGCCAGGGAGATCGACACCTGGGCGGCGCTCCGGCGCACGTGCCAGACGTAGACCAGGTCGCCGACGACCGCGATGCGGGGGGCGGCGGCCAGGACGCGGGAGGTGAAGACGAAGTCCTCGTAGACGAAACGGCCGTCGGGGAAGCGGATCGCGTGCTCGTCCAGGAAGGCGCGCTCGTAGAGCTTGTTCACGCAGAGGGTGTCGCGCACCAGCTCGGGCCGGTCGGCGGGCCGCTCGACGACCTCACCGGGGGTGTACAGGCCGGGCATCCAGGGGACCTCGCGGCCCTCCGGCAGCTCCCGGCGCACGCACGCGCCGACCGTGACGGGGGCGCGGTGGGCCACGGCCGCCCGGACCAGGGCCTCGGCGGCGCCCGGCGGCAGGACGTCGTCGCTGTCCAGGAAGAGGACGTACGGCGCGCTCGCGGCCGCGATCCCGTCGTTGCGCGGGGTGCCGCAGCCCCCGCTGTTCTCCGTGCGGTGCACGACCTTCAGCCGGGGGTGCTCGGCGGCGAGGGCGTCGAGCACCCGCCCGGTCCCGTCCGAGGAGGCGTCGTCCACCGCGATGACCTCGGCGACCACCGGGCCCTGGGCGAGGGCCGAGGCGACGGCCTCGCCCACGAGCCCGGCGTCGTTGTACGCGATCACCACCACGGAGACGGCGGGGCCGCCCGTGGTGGTGTCACTGCTGGAATCGCTGCTGCTCACCCGGAGGATCCTAGGCGAACGGCGTAAAGCGGAGTTCAACGTGTGCGCGTCCCCTAGAAGGGGCGGAACTCGTCGTACTCCTGCTGGGCGGAGTCGCCGCGCCGGGCTTCCTTCTCGCTGCGGCGCTGGGCGGCCGGACGCGGGGCCTCCATGCGGTGGTCCTCACCGCGGCGGCCCAGCATCTCGGCGCCGGCCATCATGGTCGGCTCCCAGTCGAAGACGACGGCGTTCTCGTCGGAGCCGATGGCCACGCCGTCGCCGGCGCGGGCGCCGGCCTTCTTCAGCGCGTCCTCGACGCCGAGGCGGTTGAGGCGGTCGGCGAGGTAGCCGACGGCCTCGTCGTTGTTGAAGTCGGTCTGGCGCACCCAGCGCTCCGGCTTCTCGCCGCGCACGTTGTAGACGTCCTCGACCTCGTCGTAGGTGACGGTGAAGCCGGCGTCGTCCACGGCCTTGGGCCGGATGACGATACGGGTCGCCTCCTGCTTGGGCTTGCGGGCGCGGGCCTTGGCGACGACCTCGGCGAGGAAGTAGGAGAGCTCCTTGAGACCCGTACGGGCGACGGCGGAGACCTCGAACACCTTGTAGCCGCGGGCCTCCAGGTCCGGGCGGACCATCTCGGCGAGGTCCTGGCCGTCCGGGATGTCGACCTTGTTCAGCACGACGAGGCGCGGACGCTTCTCCAGGCCGCCGCCGTAGATCTTGAGCTCTTCCTCGATGACGTCGAGGTCGGCGACCGGGTCGCGGTCCGTCTCCAGGGTCGCGGTGTCCAGCACGTGCACGAGGACCGAGCAGCGCTCGACGTGGCGCAGGAACTCCAGGCCGAGGCCCTTGCCCTGGCTGGCGCCCGGGATGAGGCCGGGGACGTCGGCGATCGTGTAGACCGTCGAGCCGGCGGTGACCACGCCCAGGTTCGGGACGAGGGTGGTGAAGGGGTAGTCCGCGATCTTCGGCTTGGCGGCGGAGAGCACCGAGATCAGCGAGGACTTGCCGGCGCTAGGGAAGCCCACCAGCGCCACGTCGGCGACGGTCTTGAGCTCCAGGACGATGTCGCCGGTGGTGCCGGGGACGCCGAGGAGGGCGAAGCCGGGGGCCTTGCGGCGGGCGGAGGCCAGCGCGGCGTTGCCGAGGCCGCCGCGGCCGCCCTCGGCGGCCACGTAGGTGGTGCCCTGGCCGACGAGGTCGGCGAGGACGTTGCCCTCCTTGTCGAGGACGACGGTGCCGTCCGGCACGGGCAGGACCATGTCCTGGCCGTCCTTGCCGGAGCGGTTGCCGCCCTCGCCGGGCTTGCCGTTGGTGGCCTTGCGGTGGGGGCTGTGGTGGTAGTCCAGCAGGGTGGTGATCGCCTGCTCCACCACCAGGATGACGTCGCCGCCACGGCCGCCGTTGCCGCCGTCGGGGCCGCCGAGCGGCTTGAACTTCTCCCGGTGAACGGAGGCGCAGCCGTGGCCCCCGTTACCCGCGGCGACGTGCAGCTCGACGCGGTCCACGAAGGTGGTCATGGGTGTTCCTCCAGATACATACGGGAATGTCCCGGGCAGGCCTTGCTGCCCATTAAACGTGTCTATGTGACAACGCGCCGAGGGCGGACCTCTCTTCCCGGCTTGCGCCGGGAAGAGACGAGATCCGCCCTCGGGGTGTTACGAACGCTTGAGATTCAGCAGGAGCTGGATCAGGCGGCCGGAACGATGTTGACGACCTTGCGGCCACGGTGCGTGCCGAACTCGACCGAACCGGCCTGCAGCGCGAACAGCGTGTCGTCGCCGCCACGGCCCACACCCGAACCCGGGTGGAAGTGGGTGCCGCGCTGGCGAACGAGGATCTCACCAGCGGAAACGACCTGACCGCCGAAGCGCTTCACGCCGAGCCGCTGAGCATTGGAATCGCGCCCGTTCCGGGTGGACGATGCGCCCTTCTTGTGTGCCATGTCTCAGTCCCTCTTACTTCGCAGCCGTGGGGATACCGGTGACCTTGATCGCCGTGTACTGCTGACGGTGACCCTGGCGACGGCGGTAGCCGGTCTTGTTCTTGTAGCGCAGGATGTCGATCTTGGCGCCCTTGTGGTGGTCCACGATCTCGGCCTGAACCTTGATCCCGGCCAGCACCCACGGGTCGCTGGTCACGGCGTCGCCGTCGACAACGAGCAGGGTCGAGAGCTCGACCGTGTCGCCAACCTTGGCAGTGGAAATCTTGTCAACCTCAACGATGTCGCCGACAGCAACCTTGTGCTGGCGACCACCGCTGCGCACGATGGCGTACACGCGGATCTCTCTCTCACTCGGGACGGATGCTCCTGAAGCCAGCCGCTCACGCGGGCCGGGGCCCACGGTGATCCGGAATTGGACGAGCGGCCTCTCCCGTGGCCCGGCCGCTTGCGCGGACGATGCGGGAGGAAGGTGCTCAGGAGCGCGACGCACGCTGAACGGGTAATCGTTCAAGACACGCCGACGGTCTAGGTTACGGGGCCGGTTCCAGGGGGTCAAACCGGGCCCCGCGCACCCGTGGGCCCCGCCGCTCGGCGGGGCCCACGGGTGTCACGCGGATCAGGCTTCGGCGGGAGCCGAGACGGACGGCGGGGTCTGCTGCTCCGCCGCCGCGGTCTTCTTCGTCGCCCGCTTCGCCACGGTCTTCTTGGCCGTCGCCTTCTTCGCGACGGTCTTCTTGGCGGCCGCCGCCTTCTTGGCCGGGGCCTTCTTCGCCGTGGCCTTCTTCTCCGTGGTGGTCGCCTTCTTGGCCGGAGCCTTGCGGGCGGCCTTCTTGGCCGGGGCCGCGGGCTCGGCCGCCGCCTCCGGCTCGGCCTCGACGGCCGGCTCGGCGGCCACGACGGGCTCGGGCTCGGCGGCCGGGGCCTCGACGACCACGATGGCCGCCTGCGCCGCCCCCGCCGGGGAACCGGCGGGCGCGGTGGCCTTGCGGGTGGCGCGGCGGCGCGGACGCGCCGGAGCGGCCTCCACGACGGGCTCCGCGACCGGCTCCGCCACCTCGGCCGGAGCGGCCTCGGTCACGGCCTCGACGACCGGCTCGGGCTCGACGACAGGCTCGGCAACCGGCTCGGCAACCGGCTCGGGCGCGGCCTCGACGACCGGCTCGGGCGCGGTGGCCTTGCGGGTCGCACGGCGACGCGTACGGCCCTTCGGCGCGGCCTCGACCGGCTCCGCCGCCTCGGGGGTCTCCACGGCCTCGACGACCTCGACCGCCTCCACGGCTTCCACGGCCTCGGCGGCCGGCTCCAGCACCGTGTCGGCCGGCTCGGTGACCGGCTCGGCCTCGGCGACCGGGGTCACCGGAGCCTGCGCCGGGGCCCGGTCCGCACCCCGCGGGGCGCCCGCCGGAGCGGTCGCCTTTCGGGTGGCACGGCGACGGTTGCGACGCCCGCTCAGACCCGCCGCGGCCTCGGCCTCGGCCGGGCTGCCGTACAGCTCCTCGCCCGCGACGAACTCCGGCTCCGGCAGCGCACGCGGCGCGGCGACCTCGGCGGCCACCTCGGCCTCGGTCTCGGCCTCGAACACGTCGGTCTCGACGGTCTCGATCACATCGAGCTCGTGCTCGTGCTCGTGGTCCAGGGCGCGGCCACCGCGGCGCTTGGAGCGCTTGCCGTTGCCACCGCCGCCGACCGCGGTCGGGGTCTCCATGTGCACGATGACGCCGCGGCCGTTGCAGTGGACGCAGGTCTCGGAGAAGGACTCCAGCAGACCCTGGCCCACCCGCTTGCGGGTCATCTGCACCAGGCCCAGCGAGGTCACCTCGGCCACCTGGTGCTTGGTGCGGTCGCGGCCCAGGCACTCCAGCATGCGCCGCAGGACCAGGTCGCGGTTGGACTCCAGGACCATGTCGATGAAGTCGATGACGACGATGCCGCCCAGGTCGCGCAGCCGCAGCTGGCGCACGATCTCCTCGGCCGCCTCCAGGTTGTTCCGGGTGACGGTCTCTTCGAGGTTGCCGCCCTGACCGGTGAACTTGCCGGTGTTGACGTCGATGACGATCATCGCCTCGGTCTTGTCGATCACGAGGGAACCGCCCGAGGGCAGCCACACCTTGCGGTCGAGCGCCTTGGCGAGCTGCTCGTCGATCCGGTACGTCGCGAAGACGTCGACCTCGGAGGTCCAGCGCGACAGCCGGCCGGCCAGGTCCGGGGCCACGTGGTTCACGTAGCCGTGGATGGTCTCCCAGGCGGTGTCACCGCTGACGATGACCTTCGAGAAGTCCTCGTTGAAGATGTCGCGCACGACGCGGACGGTCATGTCCGGCTCGCCGTACAGCAGGCTCGGCGAAGAGGTCGAGATCTGCTTCGACTTCTTCTGGATGTCCTCCCACTGGGCCTGCAGACGCTCGACGTCGCGACGCAGCTCGTCCTCGCTCGCGCCCTCGGCGGCGGTGCGCACGATGACGCCCGCGTCCTCGGGAACGATCTTCTTGAGGATGCTCTTCAGACGCGCGCGCTCGGTGTCGGGCAGCTTGCGGCTGATGCCGGTCATCGAGCCCTCGGGCACGTAGACCAGGTAGCGGCCGGGCAGCGAGACCTGGCTGGTCAGGCGGGCGCCCTTGTGGCCGATCGGGTCCTTGGTGACCTGCACCAGGACCGACTGGCCGGACTTGAGGGCGGACTCGATGCGGCGCGGGCCGTTGGCCATGCCGAGCGCCTCGAAGTTGACCTCACCGGCGTACAGGACGGCGTTGCGGCCCTTGCCGATGTCGATGAAGGCGGCCTCCATCGACGGCAGCACGTTCTGGACCTTGCCCAGGTAGACGTTGCCGACGTACGAGGTGGCCTCTTCCTTGTTGACGTAGTGCTCGACGAGCACGTTGTCCTCGAGGACGCCGATCTGGGTGCGCTCGCCGGACTGACGGACGACCATCACGCGCTCGACGGCCTCACGGCGGGCCAGGAACTCGGCCTCGGTGATGATCGGGACGCGGCGGCGGCCCTGCTCGCGGCCTTCGCGGCGGCGCTGCTTCTTGGCCTCCAGGCGGGTCGAGCCCTTGATGGACTGGACCTCGTCGGAGGAGGTGGACTCGGTGCGCTCGCGGGCCGGACGCGGCTCGCGGACCTTGACGACGGTACGGACGCCGTCCTCCTCGCCCGCCTCGGTGTCGGCGGCGCCGTCACCACTGCGACGGCGACGGCGGCGGCGCCGGCGGCTGGAGCTGGAACCGAGGGCCTCTTCGGACTCCTCTTCCTCTTCCTCCTCCTCGGCGGCCTCCGCCTCGGCTTCGGCTTCGGCCTCGGCGTCCTCGTCGGCGGACTCGTCCAGGTCGGCGGACTCACCACGACGGCGGCGACGGCCTCCGCGACGGCGGCGACGCGACGGGCGCTCGCCCGACTCGTCGGCCTCGTCCTCGTCGAGCTCGGCCGCCTCGGCCTCCTGCTCCTCGTCCACGGCCTCTACGTCGGCCAGCGAGACGGGGGCGGACGGCGCGGCCGGGGCCACGGCTGCTCTACGCGTACGACGAACCGGGCGAGTTCTTCTGGGCCGCGCCGTACGACACGGCACTGGA
>NZ_JBEXKC010000124.1:0-15710 GCF_040609475.1 Streptomyces sp. NPDC004667
CATCGGCATCCCCGGCCACCACGGTGCTCGACGGCCCGTTCACCGCAGCCACACCCAACCGACCCGCCCAGGCTTCGAGCCGCGCCTCAACTGCCTTCAACGACAACGGAATCGACGCCATACCACCCAGACCGGCCAACTCACGCCCGATCACCTGCGCGCGCAGCGCAACAACCCGCGCCGCATCCCCGAGGGACAACGCACCCGACACGGCAGCAGCGGCAATCTCACCCTGCGAGTGCCCGACGACGGCATCCGGCACCACACCCAGCGAACGCCACACCTCGGCGAGGGAAACCATCACCGCCCAGGTGACGGGCTGGACCACGTCCACCCGCTCCAGCGAACGACCCTCCCGCACCACCTCCACCACATCGAAGTCCACGAACGGCGCCAGAGCATCGGCACACTCCCGCAACCGCCCCGCAAACACCAGGGAAGAGTCAAGAAGACCCGCACCCATCCCCACCCACTGCGTCCCCTGACCCGGAAACACCAGCACCCGACGACCGAACGACCCCGCCACACCCTCGACCGTGACCGGACCAACAGCCACCTGCCGGTGTTCCAGCATCGAGCGGCCCGTGACCAGGCTCCATGCCACGTCCAGCGGACGCGGTGCGGGCTCCCGATCCATGTGGTTGCGCAGGCGTTCGGTCTGGGCGTGCAGGGCGGTTTCGGACCGGGCGGTCACCACCAGCGGAACGACCGGCAGCTCACGCGTGCACTCGGGCACGTCCTCCGTCACCGACGGAGCCTGCTCCAGGATCACGTGCGCGTTCGTCCCGCTCACACCAAACGACGACACCCCCGCACGCCGCGCACGACCCACCTCGGGCCACACACGCTCCTCGGCCAGCAGCTCAACCGCACCCGCCTCCCAATCCACCTCCGAAGACGCAACACCCACATGCAACGTCCGCGGCAGCACACCCTGCTCCAGCGCCATCACCATCTTGATGACACCACCCACACCCGCAGCCGCCTGCGCATGCCCGATGTTCGACTTCAACGACCCCAGCCACAACGGCCGGCCGGCCGGACGCTGCCCGTACGTCGCCAGCAACGCCTGCGCCTCGATCGGATCACCCAACCGCGTACCCGTACCGTGCGCCTCCACCACATCCACATCAGCAACACCCAGCCCGGCACTCTCCAACGCCGCCCGGATCACCCGCTGCTGCGACGGACCGTTCGGCGCCGTCAGACCATTGCTCGCACCGTCCTGGTTCACCGCCGAACCACGCACCACCGCCAACACCCGATGACCCCGCGCCACCGCATCCGACAGCCGCTCCACCAACAGCATCCCCACACCCTCGGCCCAGCCCGTACCGTCCGCCGCGTCCGAGAACGCCTTGCACCGGCCATCCACCGCCAGCCCCCGCTGCTGCGAGAACTCCACGAAGGTGGAGGGGGTCGCCATCACGGTGACACCGCCGGCCAGGGCGATGTCGCATTCGCCGCTGCGCAGGGACTGCGCGGCGAGGTGCAGTGCGACCAGGGACGAGGAGCAGGCGGTGTCCACGGTCACCGCCGGTCCCTCCAGCCCCAGGGCGAAGGAGATGCGGCCGGAGACGACGCTGCCGGAGGTGCCGGTGCCGCCGTAGCCGCCGGTGTCGTCGAGGGCGGCGGGGCGGTCAGTGCCGTAGTCGTGGTACATGGCGCCGACGAAGACGCCCGTGCGCGATCCCCGCAACGACGAGGCCGGCACACCCGCCCGCTCCAGCACCTCCCACGACGTCTCCAGCAGCAACCGCTGCTGCGGATCCATCGCCACCGCCTCACGCGGCGAAATACCGAAGAAGTCCGCATCGAACTCCCCCGCATCGTGCAGGAAACCCCCCTCCCGCACATACGAACGACCAGGAACACCAGGCTCAGGATCGAACAGACCCTCCACGTCCCACCCACGGTCCACCGGGAAACCCGACACCGCATCCACACCCGAGGACACCAGATCCCACAAACCCTCCGGAGAACTCACCCCACCCGGAAAACGGCACGCCATCCCCACGATCGCGATCGGCTCGTCGACCGGAAGGGGTTCTGGGGCGGCCTGCCGGGGCGGCTCCGCGGCGGATGCCGCGGGGGCCTGCTCCTGGAGCGTCTCGACGGCCGCGTCCCGGATCAAGCGGGCGACGGCGAGCGGGGTGGGGGCGTCGTAGATGAGGGTCGTGGGGAGGCGCAGGCCCGTCGCGGCGCGCAGCCGGTTGCGCAGTTCGATGCCGTTGACCGACTCGAAGCCCAGCTCCTTGAAGGTCTTCTCGGCCGCGATCGCCGCGGCGGAGAGGTGGCCGAGGACGGTGGCCGCGTGGACGCGTACCAGGTCCAGTACGTGGTCGAGCTGCTCGTTCTCGGAGCGACCGCGCAGTTCGCGGCTGAGCAGGGTCTCGGTGGCGGTGTCGGCCGTCGACTGCGCCGGGTCGTCGGCCGCTTCGGCGCCCAGCCAGTGGTGGGTGCGCTGGAAGGCGTACGTGGGCAGGTCGGCGCGGCGGGCGCCGGTGCCCACGAAGAGCTGCGCCCAGTCGATGTCGGTGCCGCGCACGAAGAGCTCGGCGGCGCACGTCAGGAAGCGCTCCAGGCCGCCTTCGTCACGGCGCAGGGAACCGGTCGCCAGAACGTCTACACCTGCGGCGTCGGCGGCTTCCTGGATCCCGATGGTGAGGACGGGGTGCGCGCTGGACTCGACGAAGGTGGCGAAGCCGTTGTCGAGGAGGACCTTGACGGTGTCCTCGAAGCGGACGGGGTGACGCAGGTTGCGGTACCAGTACTCGGCATCGAGACCGGTGGTGTCGACGGGCCCGGCGCTCACGGTCGAGTAGAACGGGATCTCCGCCTTGCGCGGGGCAATCGGCGCGAGGACGTCCAGCAGCTCGGCCTCGATCCGCTCCACGTGCGCAGAATGCGAGGCGTAGTCCACGGGCACCTGACGGGCCCGGATCCCTTCCTCCACGGCCTCCGCGACGAAGGCGGCCACCGCATCCGCATCCCCGGCCACGACCGTGCTCGACGGCCCGTTCACCGCAGCCACACCCAATCGCCCCGGCCACGCCTCCAACCGCGCCTCAACTGCCGCCAACGGCAACGGAATCGACGCCATACCCCCCAGACCGGCCAACTCACGCCCGATCACCTGAGCACGCAACGCCACCACCCGCGCCGCATCCCCCAGCGACAACGCACCCGACACGGCAGCAGCAGCGATCTCACCCTGCGAATGCCCCACCACCGCATCCGGCACCACACCCAGCGAACGCCACACCTCAGCCAGGGAAACCATCACCGCCCACGTCACGGGCTGGACCACATCCACCCGCTCCAACGAAAGCCCCTCCCGCACCACCTCCACCACATCGAAGTCCACGAACGGCGCCAGAGCATCGGCACACTCCCGCAACCGTCCCGCGAACACGGGCGAGGAACCGAGCAGCTCCGCACCCATCCCCACCCACTGCGTCCCCTGCCCCGGAAACACCAGCACCCGACGACCGAACGACCCCGCCACACCGTGTACGGCGGAGCGCTCCAGACGGGTGAGGAGTTCGTCGCGGTCGCCGGCCAGGACGACGGCACGGTGGCCGAAGACGGTGCGGGCGTCGGCGAGGGTCCAGGCGACGTCGAGGAGGTCGAGCTCGGGGCCGTGTTCGACGCGGGCGCTGAGCTGAGCGGCCTGGTCGCGGAGTCCTTCGGCGGTCCGGCCGGAGACGACGACGGGGACGACGGGCAGCGCGGCCCGCCGGTCCTCGGCCGCGGCCGCGACCTCGGCCGGGGCCTCTTCGAGGACGAGGTGGGCGTTGGTGCCGCCCATGCCGAAGGACGACACCCCCGCAAGCCGTCGCTGCCCGGACGGCTCGGTCCACGGCTCCGGGGCGGTCGGGACGCGCAGGTTCAGCGCGTCCAGCGGGATGTCGGGGTGGGGCGTCTCGTGGTTGAGGGTGGCCGGGATCTCCCCTTCGCGGACGGTGAGGGCGGCCTTGAGGAAGCCCACGAGGCCGGCGGCGCCTTCGAGGTGGCCGACGTTCGTCTTCGCCGAGCCGACGGCCAGCGGGGTGTCGGCGCCGGTGGCGGCGCGGGCCGTGCCGAGGACGGCGCCGAGCGCCGCGGCCTCGACGGGGTCGCCCGCGCGGGTTCCGGTGCCGTGGAGTTCGACGAAGCGGACCCGTCCGGGCCGTACGCCCGCCCGGTCGTAGGCCTCGCGGAGCACCGCTTCCTGGGCGGCCCGGTCGGGAGTGGTCAGGCTCGGGCCACCGCCGTCGTTGTTGACGGCACCGCCCTTGACGACGCAGTGCACGCGGTCGCCGTCGGCGAGGGCCCGGTGCAGGGGCTTGAGTACGACGGCGACGCCGCCCTCGCCGCGGACGTAGCCGTTGGCACGGGCGTCGAAGGTGTGGCAGCGGCCGTCGGGGGAGAGGGCCCCCATCAGGTCCATGACGGTGGTGCTGTCGTCGGCCAGGATCAGGTTGACCCCGCCGACGACGGCGAGGTCGCTCTCACCGCGCCGCAGGCTCTCGCAGGCGAGGTGGACGGCGACGAGGGAGGAGGACTGGGCGGTGTCCACGGCCATGCTGGGGCCGCGCAGTCCGAGGAGGTAGGAGAGCCGGTTGGCGGCCATGGCGCGGTGGCGGCCCGCGGCGCTGTAACCGCCCGCGTCGCCGGTGCGGCGCGCGGCGAGGGTGGCGTAGTCGTCGGAGGCGATGCCGACGTACACGCCGGTGCGGGTGCCGCGGAGCCGGCCGGGGACGATGCCGGCGTGTTCGAGGGCCTCCCAGCCGAGTTCCAGGACCAGGCGCTGCTGGGGGTCGGTGGCGGCGGCCTGGGCGGCCGTCATCCCGAAGAATTCGGCGTCGAATGCGCCGTGGTCATCCAGGGCGGCTCGCCAGGTTCCGTCGTCCTGCCGGGAGACGGAATTCCGGCCGTTCCGCAGGAGCTCCCAGAATTCTTCGTGATTCGCCGCTCCGGGCAGTCGGCAGGCCAGTCCCACGACGGCTATGTCGTTGTCACCCACGTGCTGCTCACCGGTCTCGGGGTTCATCGGTTCTCCATGGCAAGGGATGAACTGCGCCTTCCCCGGGAGGGGAATGCGCATGAAGTCTGAAGGGGCCGCGGTGGTGTTCCGCGGGAGCCGCGCGCGGAAAGGGGGCACGGGTGCCGGGGCGCGGGTGCCGGGGCCGGCCGGGTCACCAGGTGACGGGCAGTTCCACGAGTCCGCGGACGAGCATGCCCTCGTGCCAGGCGAGGTCCGGGGCGGGGACGGCGAGGCGCAGTCCGGGGAGGCGGGAGGTGAGGGCTTCGAGCGCGCACTGGAGTTCGGCACGGGCGAGGGGGGCGCCGAGGCAGTAGTGGGGGCCCTGTCCGAAGGCGATGTGGGGGTTGGTCTCGCGGTCGAGGGCGAGCGCGTCGGCGTCCTCGAAGACGGACTCGTCGCGGTTGGCGGACGCGAGGGAGTAGACGACGGCCTCGCCGGCGCGGATGGTGACGCCGCCGATCTCGATGTCCTCGGTGGCGATCCGGGTGGGTCCGACGCTGGACCACAGGGGAACCACGCGCAGGAGTTCCTCGACGGCGGTGGGGACGAGGTCGGGGCGGGCGCAGAGCTCCTCGTAGCGGGTGCGGTCGGCGAGGAGGAGGGCCACGTGGCCGGCGAGCTGTCCGGCGGTGGTCTCGTGGCCGCCGATGAGCATGCCGCCGGTGAGCATGAGGAGTTCGTTCTCGCTGAGCGCCTCGCCCTCGTCGTGGGCTTCGATGAGGGCGCTGAGCAGGTCGTCCTCGGGGTGGGCGCGGCGCAGGGCGACGTAGCCGCGCAGGTAGTCGGCGTACTCCTCGGCGGCCGCGGCGACCTGTTCCTCGGTGTAGCGGCTCGCGGACATCAGGGCCTCGGTGAAGGCGCGGAAGACGTGCCGGTCCTCGTGGGGGATGCCGAGCATCTCGCAGATGACGGCGGTGGGCAGCGGCAGGGCCAGGCCCTGGACGAGGTCGGCGGGGCCGCCGGCGGCCACGAGTTCGTCGATGAGCCGGTGGGTGATCTCGGTGATGCGGGGGCGCAGGGCGGCGACCCGGCGGGCGGTGAAGGCCCGGGAGACGAGCCGGCGCAGGCGGGCGTGGGTCTCGGGGGGCATGCCCATGAGGCCGACGGAGTCCAGGGTGCGGGGCGCGGCCCGGGGGACGTCGCGGTCGGCTCCGGCGTGCATGCTCAGGCGGGGGTCGACGGAGGCCTTCTTGATGTCGGCGTGGCGGGTGAGGAGCCAGGCGTCGCCGCCGTAGGGCATGCGGACGCGCACGACGGGCTCGGTCGACCGCAGGGCGGCGTAGGCCGGGTCGAGTTCGAGGTCGACGCGGTCGCCGAAGGGGTACGTCCGGACGGTCCCGGCGGCGGCATGAGGGCAGGTCATGGCTGGATCTCCTCTGTACGCGGGCCCTGTCAGCCAACAGCAGCGCACGGCGGACACACCGCCGACAGTGAGAGGACTATGTCAACTCACTCCGAATTGGACCGGAAATTCAAGCCCGAATTGAGTCGCATTCAATGTCGTTTTGAGGGGGCTCCGGAAGTGTCACGCGACGGCGAAGAGCGGTCTCACACTATGTCAAGTCCGTACTTGCGCCAACGCTGTCGATCCCCGTAATTTCCGTGAGGTCGACCAGCAGGCCACAGCCCGCGCCCCACGCATTCTGTTTCGGTGCAAGATTCGAAAGGCTGCTCCCCGATGGCGCATATCGCCTTCTTTATCCTCCCCGCGGCGGGTCATGTGAATCCGACGCTGTCGGTGGCGCGGGAGCTCGTCGCGCGCGGTCACCGGGTCACGTACGCGCTCTCCGAGAACTACGGCGAGCGGGTGCTGGCGTCGGGGGCGGAGTTCCTGTCGTACCCGATGGACCAGGACCGGTTCCTGGCGACGATGGTGCCGCAGCAGGACTCGGCGTCGTACACGGACCAGCAGGAGTTCCTGAACATGATGAAGTGGATGCTGGAGCTCACCCGGCAGACGCTTCCCCCGTTCGAGGAGCACTTCGCGGACGACCGGCCCGACGTCTTCGTGTGCGACCCGTCGTCGTTCTGGAGCGGCCACATCCTGGCGGCGAAGTGGGGCATCCCGGTCATCCGCAGTACGCCGACGTATGTGGCGAACGAGCACTGGTCGCTGCACCCGCCGGTGGACACCGCCGAGGAGCAGCAGGAGGACCCCGAGACGGGCGAGCTGTTCGCGGTGGTGGCGGGGCTGCTGGCGGAGCACGGCGTGGAGAAGGGCATCGGCGAGTTCGCGGACGACGTGCACTCGGGGCCGGCGCTGGTGTACCTGCCGCGGGCGTTCCAGTACGCCGGGGAGACCTTCGGCGAGGAGGTCCACTTCGTCGGTCCGTGCACGGGCGCGAACAGCTTCCACGGCGACTGGGAGGCCCCGCGGACGGGCCGGCCACTGGCACTGATCACGCTGGGCACCCTGTACAACCGCCAGCCCGAGTTCTTCCGGGCGTGCGCCCTGGCCTTCGCGGATCTGGACTGGGACGTGGAGATGGCCCACGCGGGCGGGGTGGCCGACGGCGCTCTGGACCCGGTGCCGGAGAACGTCCGGGTGCACACGTTCCTGCCGCAGGGCGAGGTGCTCCGGCACGCGGCCCTGATGATCAACCACGGCGGTACGAGCACCGTGCTCCAGGCCGTCTCCGAGGGCGTACCGGTGATCTCGGTCCCGCAGATGGCGGAGCTGCACGCCACCGCCACGCGCGTCGAGCAGCTGGGCGTCGGCGCGAAGCTGCTGCGCAAGGACGTCTCGCCCGAGCGGATCCGCGAGACGGTCCTCGCCGTGGCGGGGGACCCGGACGTGCGGGACTCCGTGGCGCGGCTGCGCCGGGAGATCGAGTCCGCGGGGGGCCCGGTGGCTGCGGCCGACGCGATCGAGCGGCTGCTGGAGCCCGTCCCCGCGGACGCCTGACCCGCCACCGCCCCCTCCCCTCCCCTCCCCTCCCCTCCCCCCTTCCCCTCCCCTGCTGAACCCGAGCTGAGGAAGCCGACATGACGACACAGACCACCGAGGCAGCCGAGGCAGCCGAGGCCATCGCGGCGGAAGAGGCCCCGCACCCGCTGGCGCAGCCCGCGGACGCCGACGCGCAGCAGCTGCTGGACTGGTTCGCGAAGGCCCGCGCCGAGGCGCCCGTCTTCTACGACTCGACGCGCTTCGCCTGGCAGGTCTTCTCGTACGAGGACTACAACACCGTCTCCACGAACCCCCTCGTCTTCTCCTCCGACTTCTCGCCGGTCTTCCCGGTGCCCGAGGAGCTGGCGCTGCTGATGGGTCCCGGTACCTTCGGCGGCATCGACCCGCCCAAGCACGGCCCGCTGCGCCGTCTGGTCGGCCAGGCCTTCACCCCGCGCCGGATGGCGGCCCTGGAGCCGCGGATCGCGGAGATCACCCGGGAGCTGCTCGACGGGCTCGGGGACCGTACCGACATCGACGTGGTCACGGACCTCGCCTACCCGCTGCCGGTCACGGTGATCGCCGAGCTGCTCGGGGTGCCGGCCGAGGACCAGGACCTGTTCCGCGAGTGGGTCGACGTCATCCTCAACAACGAGGGCATGGAGTACCCGAACCTCCCGGACGACTTCGCCGAGACGATGGGCCCCGCCATCAAGGAGTGGGCCGCGTACCTGTACGCGAAGATCGCCGAGAAGCGCGCGGTGCCGACGGACGACCTGATGAGCGGGCTCATCGAGTCCGAGGTCGAGGGCCGTCGGCTCACCGACGAGGAGATCGTCAACATCGTGGCGCTGCTGCTGACGGCGGGCCACATCTCCAGTGCCACGCTGCTGAGCAACCTGTTCATCGTGCTGGACCGCCACCCCGGGGCGCAGGCGGCGCTGCGCGCCGACCGTTCGCTGATCCCCGCCGCCGTGGAGGAGACGCTGCGCTTCCGCGGCCCGTTCAACAACATCTTCCGGCTGGTGACGCAGGACACCGACCTGCTGGGCGTGCCGATGAAGGCCGGCCAGATGGTGACGGCGTGGAGCGCGTCCGCCAACCGGGACCCGGCGCAGTTCCCGGACCCGGACACCTTCGACGTGCACCGCGGCTCCAACAAGCACATGGCGTTCGGCCACGGCATCCACCACTGCCTGGGGGCGTTCCTGGCGCGGATCGAGGCGAAGGTCTTCCTGAACCTGGCCTTCGACGCGTTCGCCTCGTTCTCGGTCGACCACGACAAGGCGGAGTTCTACGAGGCCGACCAGCTGACCCCGCGTCATCTGCCGGTCTCCGTCGTCCGCGGCTGAGACGTCCGCGGCGCGTTCGGAGCGGGTCAACGAGGGAGCGGAAGCGCATGGCGGTGGGCACCACCACAGAAACGAAGGTGGGCAGGATCAAACCCTGCGCCTTCATCGACTTGGAGCAGCACAACGACGAGCGCGGCAAGCTGTCGGTCGTCGAGTCCGGGGCGACGACCGGCTTCCCGATCAGACGGGTCTACTACCTGCACGACGCGGACGCCGGCGCCTCCCGGGGCAGCCACGCCCACCGGGAGCTGGAGCAGCTGGTCATCGCGGTCCACGGCAGTTTCACGATCACCGTGGACGACGGGTTCGGGCAGGCGTCGTACGTCCTGGACGACCCCGGCCGGGGCCTGTACATCGGGCCGATGGTGTGGCGGCAGCTGAGCGGCTTCTCCGAGGGCGCGGTCTGTGTCGTCCTGGCCTCGCTGCACTACGACGAGTCGGACTACCACCGCGACTACGAGGCCTTCCTGGCCGATGCGAGGAGGTGGCCGTGACGGCGCCGGCCGCGGCGCGCGGGATCCGCGTGCCCTTCCACGACCTGCGGGACCTGCACGCCCTGGACGGGCTCCAGGAGGAGCTCGACGCGGCGGTGCTGCGGGTGACGCGCAGCGGCCGCTATCTGCTCGGGCCCGAACTGGAGGCGTTCGAGGAGGAGTTCGCCCGCTACTGCGAGAACGATCACTGCGTCGGTGTCGGCAGCGGGCTGGACGCCCTGGAGCTGACGCTGCGGGCGCTGGGGATCGGCGAGGGCGACGAGGTGATCGTCCCCGGGCACACCTTCGTCGCGACCTGGCTCGCGGTGTCGGCGACGGGCGCGCGTCCCGTCCCGGTGGATCCGGAGCCCGGCTCCTGCCTGATCGATCCGGACCGGATCGCGGCGGCGATCACCGGCCGCACCCGGGCGGTCATGCCGGTGCACACCTACGGGCACCCCGTGGACCTCGACGCCGTGGAGGCCGTCACGGCCCCCCGGGGCATCGCGGTGGTGGAGGACGCGGCCCAGGCCCACGGGGCCCGTTACCGGGGCCGGCGGATCGGCTCCCGGTACGCGGCGGCGTTCAGCTTCTACCCGGGCAAGAACCTGGGCGCGCTGGGCGACGGCGGCGCGGTGGTCACCTCCGACGCCGCCCTGGCGGAGCGGATCCGGCTGCTGCGCAACTACGGCGCCCGGGAGAAGTACCGTCACGAGGTCCGCGGCACCAACTCGCGGCTCGACGAGCTCCAGGCGGCGGCGCTGCGGGTGAAGCTGCCGCGGCTGGACGCCTGGAACGCCCGCCGCCGGGAGATCGCCGCACGCTACGGCGAGGGCCTCGCCGGCCTGCCGGGCCTGGCCGTGCCGTCCGTCGCCCCGTGGGCGGAGCCGGTCTGGCACCAGTACGTACTGCGGACGCCGCGCCGGGAGGAGCTGCGCACCGCGCTGGCGGACGCCGGGGTGGAGAACCTGATCCACTACCCGGTCGCCGTACACCGGTCCGATGCCTACGCGGGCACCGGGACCGGCCCGCTGCCCCACTCCGAGCGTCTGGCCGCCGAGGTGCTGAGCCTGCCCATGGGGCCGCAGCTGACCGCGAAGGACGTAGAGACCGTCATCACGGCGGTCCGTGACGCCACGGAGAGCAGCCATGATTGAGGTTCCCACCCTTCCGACCGTGTCGGCGCTCGCCGCCCACGGGGGCCGCCGCCCGCTCAAGGGCGTCATCCTCGCGGGCGGCAGCGGCTCCCGGCTGCGGCCGCTGACGGGGGCGCTGTCCAAGCAGCTCCTCCCGGTGTACGACAAGCCGATGATCTACTACCCGCTGGCGGTGCTGATGCTCGCCGGCATCCGGGACATCCAGATCATCTCGGCCAGGAACCACCTGGAGATGTTCCGGGCCCTGCTCGGCGACGGCTCGCAGCTCGGCATCGACCTGCGCTACGCGGAGCAGGAGGAGCCGCGCGGCATCGCGGAGGCCTTCCTGATCGGCGAGGAGCACATCGGCGACAGTCCGGTGGCGCTGATCCTCGGCGACAACGTCTTCCACGGCCCCGGCTTCTCCTCGCTGATCAACCAGGCGGCGATGCGCCTGGACGGCTGCGAGCTGTTCGGCTACCCGGTGCAGGACCCCCAGCGCTACGGCGTGGGCGAACTGGACTCCGACGGGCGGCTGGTGTCGCTGGTGGAGAAGCCCGACCGGCCGCGCTCCAACCTGGCCGTGACCGGTCTGTACCTGTACGACAACGACGTGGTGGAGATCGCCCGCGGGCTGCGTCCCTCGGCGCGCGGAGAGCTGGAGATCACCGACGTCAACCGGGTCTACCTGGCCCAGGGCCGGGCCCGCCTGAACGAGCTGGGCCGCGGCTTCGCCTGGCTGGACATGGGCACGCACGACTCGCTGCTCCAGGCCGGCCAGTACGTCCAGCTGCTGGAGCAGCGCCAGGGCGAACGGATCGCCTGCGTGGAGGAGATCGCCCTGCGGATGGGGTTCATCGGCCACGAGCAGTGCTTCGCGCTCGGCCGCGAACTCGGCGATTCGAGCTACGGCAACTACGTGCGCCAGCTCGCGGGCCGGGCCGCGGCGAGCGCGGCGGCCGACTCCCCCGCCGCCTGAGCGCACCCGGCCCGCCCGGCCCGCCGCCCGACCCCCGCCCCGCCCGCTCCCCTCCTCACGAAAGGTCCTTCGAGATGCGCGTCCTGGTGACCGGAGGTGCGGGCTTCATCGGCTCACACTTCGTCAGAGAACTGCTGGCCGGGGCCTACCCGGACCTGGGCGAGGGCGAGGTGGTGGTGCTGGACGCCCTCACCTACGCCGGGAACCTCGCCAACCTCGACCCGGTGAGCGAACACCCCCGGCTGGAGTTCGTCCACGGGGACATCTGCGACCGGGAGCTGGTCGCCGAGCTGATGGCGGGCACGGACCTGGTGGTGCACTTCGCCGCCGAGTCGCACGTGGACCGGTCGATCGCCGACGCCTCGGAGTTCGTGCGCACCAACGTGCTGGGCACGGCCACGCTGCTCCAGGCGGCCGTCGGGGCGGGCACCGGCCGGTTCGTGCACGTCTCCACCGACGAGGTCTACGGGTCCATCGAGACGGGCTCCTGGCCCGAGGACCACCCCCTCGTGCCCAATTCGCCCTACGCCGCCTCCAAGGCCTCCTCCGACCTGCTGGCCCTGGCCTTCCACCGCACCCACGGGCTGGAGGTGTGCGTGACGCGCTGCTCCAACAACTACGGGCCGTACCAGTTCCCGGAGAAGGTCATCCCGCTGTTCACCACCAACCTGGTCGACGGCCTCGACGTCCCGCTGTACGGGGACGGCGGCAACAGCCGCGACTGGCTGCACGTGGACGACCACTGCCGGGGCATCGCCCTCGTCGCCGTCAAGGGGCGGCCGGGCGAGGTGTACAACATCGGCGGCGGCACCGAGCTGACCAACCTGGAGCTGACGGACCGGCTGCTGGAGCTGTGCGGGCGGGACGCCTCCGCCCTGCGCCGGGTCGCGGACCGGGCCGGGCACGACCGCCGCTACTCGGTGGACATCGACAAGATCTCCTCCGAGCTCGGCTACGCGCCCCGGGTGCCCTTCGACCGGGGACTGGCCGAGACGGTCGCCTGGTACCGGGAGCACCGCGCCTGGTGGGAGCCCCTGAAGGCGGGCCACGTTGCGCATCGATGAGACGGAGCTGTCCGGCACGTTCCGGATCGTGCCCGAACGCTTCGAGGACGAACGCGGGCACTTCTGGGAGGCCGCCCGGCACAGCCGGCTGACCGAGGAGACGGGCCTGCCGTTCACCGTCCGCCAGGTCAACAACTCGGTGTCGCGCCGGGGCACGCTGCGCGGGGTGCACTGCAACGACGTGCCCGGTGACGCCGGCAAGCTCGTGACCTGCGTACGCGGCTCGATCCTCGACTTCATGGTGGACCTGCGCACCGGCTCCCCCACCTTCGGCCGGCACGTCATGACCCGGCTCGACGCCCGCGACGGCATCGCCCTGTACATGCCGGGCAGCATCGGGCACGCGTTCCTCGCGCTGGAGGACGACACCTGCGTGAACTACCTGCTCGCCGCCGAGTACGTGCCCGGAGCGATGGTCGACGTCGACGCGCTGGACCCCGAACTGGCCCTGCCCTGGGGCCTGACCGGGCCCCCGGTCCGCTCCCCCAAGGACGCGGCCGCGCCCTCCCTGGCCGAGGTCGTGGCCTCCGGCCGGCTGCCCCGCCACACACCCCACGAGGAGCTGATCCGCCCGTGACCCCGCCCACCGCCACCAGCACCCCGGCCGTCGTCCGCGACGCCTGGCTGCGCCGCTACCGCCCGCTCGACGCCGCGGTCGTGCGGCTGGTGTGCTTCCCGCACGCCGGGGGCTCGGCCAGCTCCTACCTGGGTCTGGCCACCGCGCTCGCGCCCGCCGGGGTCGAGGTGCTCGCCGTCCAGTACCCGGGCCGCCAGGACCGCCGCTCGGAACCCTGCGCCACCGGCGTCGAGGAACTCGTCGAGGGCCTGCTGCCCGAGCTGCGGCAGTGGACCGGGGAACCGTTCGCGCTGTTCGGGCACAGCCTGGGCGCCACCCTCGCCTACGAGACGGCCCGACGGCTGGCCGACCTCGGGGAGCGGCCCGTCCACCTGTTCCTGTCGGGCAGCCGGTCCCCGGCCGTGCCCCGCCGCGAGACCGCCCACCTGCTGGACGACCGGGAGCTGATCGACCTGATCGCCCGGCTCCAGGGCACCGAACCGGCGCTGCTCCGGGACGAGGAGATGCTGCGCATGGTGCTGCCCGCGATCCGCGCCGACTACCGGGTGGCCGGCACCTACGTGCACCGCCCGGGACCGCCGCTGGGGGTACCGGTGACGGTGCTCACCGGGGACCGGGACCCGAACGTCTCCGTCGACGACGCGCTGCGCTGGTCGCAGGTGGTGGACGGGCCGTTCGGGGTGTGCGTGCTGCCCGGCGGGCACTTCTTCCTCACCGAGCGCGCCGAGGACGTCCGCGCCATCGTCGAGGGGGCGCTGGACCGTGCGCACTGAGACCCCGCCCCGGGCGGCCGCCGACCGGGCGGACACGGCGCGCCGCCTGCTGCGCTCGGCGCGTACGCCCGACAGCGCGGTCATGCCCGTGCACCGGGTCGCCCCGTGGCTGGCCGAACGGACCCGGGCCGGTGACTTCCGGGTCACCCGGGTGCCGTTCGCCGGGCTGCGGGGCTGGGCGTTCGAGGAGGGCACCGGCAACCTGCGGCACGAGTCGGGCCGGTTCTTCTCCGTGGAGGGCCTGCACGTGCACGCCGACGGCCTGCCCGCGCGCGGCTGGAAGCAGCCGATCATCGTCCAGCCCGAGATCGGCCTGCTGGGCATCGTGGCCCGGGAGATCGACGGCGTGCTGCACTTCCTGATGCAGGCCAAGATGGAGCCGGGCAACGTGAACACGCTCCAGCTCTCCCCGACCGTGCAGGCCACCCGCAGCAACTTCACCGGCGTCCACCGCGGCCGCGGCATCCCCCACCTCGACCTCTTCCTGGAACGCGGCCGGGCCCGCGTGCTGGTGGACGCCCTCCAGTCCGAGCAGGCCGACTGGTTCCTCGGCAAACGCAACCGCAACATGGTCGTCGAGATCGACGAGGACATCGAGACCGGCCCGGAGTTCCGCTGGCTGACCTTCGGCCAGCTGCTGCGGCTGCTGCGCCTGGACAACGTCGTCAACATGGACAGCCGCTCCATCCTCGCCTGCCTGCCGACCTCCGGCGCCGGTCCCCAGGGGGCCGCCGTCGGCCCGGTGCTGCGCTCCTTCCACGATCCGTCGGCGCCCGCCGTACTGCGCACCCCGGAGATCCTCAGCTGGCTCACCGGAATCCGCGCCCAGCGGGAGCTGGTCCAGCGCCGGGTGCCGCTGGCCGAGGTGGCCGAGGACGGCTGGGTGCGTACCGCCGACGAGATCGGCCACGCGGGCGGACGCCGCTTCCGCGTCGTGGGCGCGGACATCCGCGCGAGCAACCGGGAGGTCGCCGCCTGGACGCAGCCGCTGATCCAGCCGCAGGTCCCGGGGCTGATGGCGCTGGTCGTCAAACCGATCCGGGGGACCCTGCACGCCCTGGTGCAGGCGCGGGTCGACGTCGGCCACCTCGCCGTCGCCGAGCTGGCGCCCACCGTGCACTGCCGGCCCGCCGACCACACCGGGCCCGGACGCGCCCCGTTCCCGCCGTTCCTCGCCGACGTGCTGGCCGCCCCGGACACGCGGATCCGCTACGACGCGGTGCAGTCCGAGGAGGGCGGCCGCTTCCACCACGCGGAGAACCGGTACACGATCGTCGAGGTCGGCGAGGAGTTCTCCGAGGACGTCCCCGAGGACTTCGCCTGGCTGACGTTCTCGCAGCTCACCGAGTTGCTGGCGTACGGGCCAGCTCGGCCCGCGCGTCGCGCTCCAGGCGGGCCAGCTGCCGGGCGAAGCGGATCACCACCTCCCCCGACTCGGTC
>NZ_JBEXKC010000125.1:0-15475 GCF_040609475.1 Streptomyces sp. NPDC004667
CCGCCGTGCCCGCCGCGGCGGCGCGGGCCGCCGGGCCGGCTCCCGCGACGGCCCCCGCGGTCCCCATGGCCCCCGCCAGTCCCAGCACCCCGCGTCGTGACAGCGTCATCCGGACACGCTAGGGCCCGGACCCCTTCCGCCCCGACATACCGACTGGTTAGTCTGCCCGGGATCCGGCAGGCAGCGGCGAAAGGTGATCCCCGTGAACGCGTACCAGGACCAGCGAGTCGTCGTCACCGGCGCGGGCGGCGGCATCGGCGCGGCCCTCGCCCGCCGCTTCGCCGCCGAGGGAGCCACCGTCGTCGTCAACGACCTCGACCCGGCGAAGGCCGCCTCGGTCGCGCAGGGGATCGGCCCCCGGGCCGTCGCGGTCCCCGGAGACGCCTCGACCGTCGCCGAGGCGGCCCGCGAGGCCCTCGGCGGCACGGTCGACGTCTACTGCGCCAACGCCGGACTCGCCTCGGGCGGGGACGTCTTCGCGGACGAGGCCGTGTGGGAGGCGGCCTGGGACACCAACGTCATGGCGCACGTACGGGCCGCCCGGACCCTGCTGCCGCAGTGGCTGGAGCGGGGCAGCGGACGCTTCGTGTCCACCGTCTCCGCCGCAGGGCTGCTGACCATGATCGGGGCGGCGCCGTACAGTGTCAGCAAGCACGGTGCCCTCGCCTTCGCGGAATGGCTCTCGCTGACCTACCGCCACCGGGGCGTCCGGGTCCACGCCATCTGCCCGCAGGGCGTGCGCACCGACATGCTGACCGCCGCGGGCTCGGCGGGCGAACTCGTCCTGGCGCCGACCGCCATCGAGCCGGACGCGGTCGCTGACGCACTGTTCGACGGCATGGAGAAGGGCCGCTTCTTGATCCTCCCGCACCCCGAGGTGGCGGACTACCACGCCGCCCGCGCGAACGACCCGGACCGGTGGCTGGGAGCCATGAACCACCTCCAGCAGAAGTGGGAGTCCTCGTGACGCCCGCCCGCGCACCCGGGGCGGACGCGGCGGCCCCGACCGGCTCCCCGTACGCCGCACGGCCGTGGCTGGGTCGGCTCAGCGCGGCGCAGCTGGCGCCGGTCAGCCCGCCGCCCACCGTGCTCCACGCCTTCCGGGCCGCCGTGGCGCGCGCCCCCGGGCGCACGGCCCTGGCGTACTTCGACGGGCGCGTCGGCTACGCCGAGGCCGACGCCCTGTCCGACTCCCTCGCCGGGTACCTCGCCGCGCGGGGGGTCCGGCGCGGCGACCGGATCGCCGTCATGCTCCAGAACACCCCGCACTTCGTGCTCGCCGTGCTGGCCGCCTGGAAGGCCGGGGCGGTGGTCGTCCCGCTGAACCCGATGTACAAGTCCGCCGAGGCCGGGCACGTACTGCGCGACTCGGGCGCCGTCGCGCTGGTCTGCGAGGCCCGCGCCTGGGCGGCGTACCTGCGCGGGACCGCGCACGAGGCCGGCGTCCGGATCGCCCTCACCACCGACGAGCGCGACTTCCAGAACCGCGACGACGCCCGCCTCTTCCCGCCGCCCTCCCCGGCCCCGCCGCCCTCCCCGGCCCCGGCCCCGGAGCGGGGCCGGGAGCAGGAGCGGTTCCCGGGCGGGCCCGAGGACCTGGTGACCGTGGCGCGGCAGGGGCACCCCGCGCCGGACGGGCCCGCTCCGGGCCCGGACGACCTCGCGCTCCTCGGCTACACCTCCGGCACCTCGGGCACCCCCAAGGGCGCCATGAACCCGCACGGGGCGCTGACCTACAACGCCACCCGCCAGGTCACCGGCCACCCCCTCGCCGAAGGCGCCGGTTACTTCGCCCTCGCTCCGCTCTTCCACATCACCGGCCTCGTCTGCGAGCTCGCCGCCTGCTTCGTCAACGCCGGCACCCTCGTCCTCACCCGCCGCTTCGACGCGGGCGCCGTACTCGACGCCTTCCTCGAACACCGCCCGGCCTACACCATCGGACCGGCCACCGCCTTCACGGCCCTGGCCGCCCACCCCGCGGCCACCGCCGAGCACTTCGCCTCGTTCCAGGTGGTCTCCTCGGGCGGCGCCCCGCTGCCGCCCGCCCTCGTCGAACGCCTGCGCGCCTCCTTCGGCTTCTACCTCCGCAACGGCTACGGCCTCACCGAGTGCACCGCCCCCTGCGCCTCGGTCCCCGCCCACCGCGAGGCCCCCGTCGACCCCCGCTCCGGCACCCTCTCGGTCGGCCTGCCCGGCGCGCAGACCCTCGTACGGATCCTCGACGAGCAGGGTGCCGAGGTCCCCCTCGGCGAGACCGGCGAGATCGCCGTCCGCGGCCCCCAGGTCGTGCCGGGGTACTGGGGGCTCCCGGACGAGAGCGCCGCGGCCTTCCCGGACGGGGAACTGCGGACCGGGGACGTCGGCTTCATGGACCCCGACGGCTGGCTCTACGTCGTCGACCGCAAGAAGGACATGATCAACGCCTCCGGGTTCAAGGTCTGGCCGAGGGAGGTGGAGGACGTCCTCTACACCCATCCCGCCGTCCGCGAGGCGGCCGTCGTCGGCGTCCCCGACGCCTACCGCGGCGAGAGCGTGAAGGCGTACGTGAGCCTGCGGCCCGGTGCCACCGCCGACCCCGCTCAGCTGTCCGCGTACTGCGCCGAGCGGCTCGCCGCGTACAAGTACCCGCGCGAGGTCGAGATCCTGCCTGTTCTTCCCCAGACCACCAGTGGCAAGATCCTGCGACGGGAACTGCGCGAGCGCGGCTGAAAACCGCCGTACGGTCGTACGGCGCAGGACACCCGGCACACGCAGGACAGGCGACGGATCAGGAGAGGAAGGCGAGCACCATGGCCGCCAGCACCACCGCGGGACCCGAGGACATCAACCGGGAGACCCCGGTGCCGCAGCGCCTGCTCGCCGTCGCGACCAGGCTTTTCGCCGAGCGCGGCTACGACCGCACCTCCGTGCAGGAGATCGTCGAGGCGGCCGGCGTCACCAAGGGTGCGCTCTACCACTACTTCGGTTCCAAGGACGACCTGCTGCACGAGGTGTACGCGCGCATGCTGCGCCTCCAGCAGCAGCGGCTCGACGCGGTGGCCGGATCCGACGCTCCCGTCGAGGAGCGGCTGCGGGCCGCCGCCGCCGACGTGGTGGTGACCACCATCGAGAACCTCGACGACGCGATGATCTTCTTCCGGTCGATGCACCAGCTCAGCCCGGAGAAGTACAAGCAGGTGCGGGCGGAGCGCCGGCGCTACCACGAGCGGTTCCGGGCCCTGGTCGAGGAGGGCCAGCGCACCGGGGTGTTCGCCACGGTCACCCCCGCCGACCTGGTGGTGGACTTCTACTTCGGGTCCGTCCACCACCTGTCGACCTGGTACCGCACCGACGGCCCGCTCACCCCGCACCAGGTCGCGGACCACCTCGCCGACCTGCTGCTGCGCTCCCTGCGCCCGTAGCCCCGCACCGGCACAGGCCGCCACGGGACCACGGGACTACGGGACTACGGGGACCACGCCGCTACGGAGCCACCTTCAGCAGCTTGTTCGCCGTGCCCGCCGAAGGGTTGGTCACCGCGCCGCTCGTGGCCGCGGCCGTCAGCGCCGCGGCCGTCTGCGCCGGGGTCGCGGACGGGTGCCCGGCCAGGTAGACCGCCGCGGCGCCCACCACGTGCGGGGTGGCCATGGAGGTGCCCGAGATGGTCTTCGTACCGGTGTCGCTGTCGTTCCAGTCGGACGTGATGTCCGAACCCGGCGCGTACAGGTCCACCACGGAGCCGAAGTTGGAGAACGAGGACTGCGCGTCGTCGATGGTGCTCGACGCCACGGTGATCGCCTCCGGGACCCGTGCGGGGGAGCCCTGGCCGGCGTCGGCCGACTCGTTGCCCGCCGCCACCGCGAAGGTGACGCCGGAGGCGATGGCCCGGCGCACCGCCTCGTCGAGCGCCTCGTCCGCGCCGCCGCCCAGGCTCATGTTGGCCACCGAAGGCCCCGAGTGGTGCTGGGTGACCCAGTCGATCCCGGCGACCACCTGTTCGGTCGTGCCGGAGCCGTTGTCGTCCAGCACCCGCACCGCGACCAGCTTCGCCTTCTTGGCGACGCCGTGCGCGGTCCCGGCTATGGTGCCCGCGACGTGCGTGCCGTGGCCGTTGCCGTCGTCGGCCTTGTCGTCGTTGTCCACCGCGTCGAAGCCGGACGTCGCGCGACCGCCGAAGTCCTTGTGCGTCGTGCGTATGCCGGTGTCGATGACGTACGCCGTCACGCCCTCGCCGGCGCCGTCGGGGTAGGTGTACTTCTTGTCGCCCGCCGTCGCCGTCTGGTCGATCCGGTCCAGACCCCATGACGGCGGGTCGTTCTGCGTGGTCTTGATCGTGAACTTCTTGTTCTGCACGACCTTGCCGACGGCCGGGTCCGCGGCGAGCCGCTTGGCCTCGGTCTCGCTCAGGCCCGAGGCCGAGAAACCGTTGACCCCGGAGCTGTAGGTGCGCTTCAGCTCACCGCCGTACTTCTTGGCGAGCTGTTCCTTGTTCGCGGATGCGTCGAGTATGACGACGTAACTGCCGCTGATCGCACCGGGTGCGCCCAGGCCGTACACCGTGCCCTCGGCCGGTGTCGCCGCTCCCGCTAAGGGGCTGGCGATCAGGGCCGCGGCGGCCGCGACGGCGGCTCCCGTGCCGACCGCCGCGTACCGGAGAGTGCGGCTGCGCTTGTGAGTTGCCATCTGGAACGTTCTCCTCATGGTGACGTGTGGGGCGTCGAACCTTCTGGAGAACCCTGTTCCGATTGACAGGCGCAAATCAAGAACGTACCGGCGGTTCGGAGTTGTTCAACAAGGTTTCTTAAAAGGCCCCCCGCACCGCCTTCACCTCGCACATGGGTTCGCGCGAACTCCCACACGATTCCCACACGTTCAGGAGCGCCCCGCGTACCCCTTCAGTTCCCGGTGGGCCAGCGAGCGCTGGTGGACCTCGTCCGGCCCGTCCGCCAGCCGCAGCGTCCGCGCCGCCGCCCACAGCTCGGCCAGCGGGAAGTCCTGGCTGACCCCGCCCGCGCCGTGCAGCTGCACGGCCTGGTCCAGGATCCCCACGACCGCGCGCGGGGTGGCGATCTTGATGGCCTGGATCTCGGTGTGCGCGCCGCGGTTGCCCACCGTGTCCATCAGCCAGGCGGTCTTCAGCACCAGCAGCCGCAGCTGCTCGATGGTGACCCGGGCGTCCGCGATCCAGCCCTGCACGACTCCCTGCGCGGCCAGCTCCTTGCCGAAGGCCGTACGTCCCACCGCGCGCCGGCACATCAGCTCGACGGCCCGCTCGGCCATGCCGATCAGGCGCATGCAGTGGTGGATCCGGCCCGGGCCGAGCCGTGCCTGGGCGATCGCGAAGCCGGACCCCTCCTCGCCGATCAGGTTCGCGGCCGGCACCCGGGCCCCGTCGAAGACCACCTCGGCGTGGCCGCCGTGGTCGTGGTCGGCGTACCCGTACACCGTCATCGCCCGCCGCACCTCGACGCCCGGGGTGTCGCGCGGCACCAGGATCATCGACTGCTGGCGGCGCGGATCGGCGCCGTCCGGGTCGGTCTTGCCCATCACGATGAAGATCTTGCAGTCCGGGTTCATGGCACCGGAGATGAACCACTTGCGGCCGGTGACCGCGTACCCCGAGCCGTCCGCCGAACGCTCGATCCGCGTCTCGATGTTCGTCGCGTCGGAGGAGGCCACCTCCGGCTCGGTCATCGCGAACGCCGAGCGGATCTCCCCGGCCAGCAGCGGCTCCAGCCACTGCTTCTGCTGCTCCTCGCTGCCGAACTGCGCGAGCACCTCCATGTTCCCGGTGTCCGGGGCGGCGCAGTTGGTCGCCATCGGCGCCAGGTGCGGACTGCGGCCGGTGATCTCGGCGAGCGGGGCGTACTGGAGGTTGGTCAGCCCGGCGCCGTGCTCGGAGTCGGGCATGAACAGGTTCCACAGGCCCTGGCGGCGCGCTTCGGCCTTCAGCTCACCGAAGACGGCCGGGGTGTCCCAGGGCGAGGCCAGCCGTGCGCGCTGCTCGGCGGCGAGGGCCTCCGCCGGGTACACGTGACTCTCCATGAACGCGAGCAACCGCTCGCGGAGTTCCTCGGTCCGGGCGTCGAATGCGAAGTCCATGGGTGCGGCTCAGCCTTCCTGGAGGGTGGTCAGACCGTGTTCGATGAAGACCGGGACCAGTTCGCCGATCCGGTCGAAGCCCGCGCCGACCGTCTGGCCGAGCGTGAAGCGGTAGTGGATGCCTTCGAGGATCACCGCGAGCTTGAACCAGGCGAAGGCCGTGTACCAGGCGATCGCGCCGGTGTCGCGCCCGGAGCGGGCGGCGTAGCGTTCGACCAGTTCGGCGGGGTCCGGATGCCCCGGTGCGCGGCTGGTCGTGCTGACCGGGGAGTCCGTCAGGCCCAGGTCGGAGCTGTACATCACCAGCAGCCCGAGGTCGGTGAGCGGATCGCCCAGCGTGGACATCTCCCAGTCCAGTACCGCCCGGATCGAGTCGTCCGGCCCGCCGATCAGTACGTTGTCCAGCCGGAAGTCCCCGTGCACCACGGTCGGCGCGGGGGAGGCGGGCAGGGCCTCGCCGAGCGCGGCGTGGAGCTCGTCGATGCCGGCCAGCTCCCGCCCGCGGGAGGCCGCGAGCTGTTTGCCCCAGCGGCGCAACTGCCGGTCGAGGAAGCCCTCGGGCCGGCCGAAATCGCCCAGCCCCACCGCGCCGGGATCCACCGCGTGCAGGTCGACGAGGGTGTCCACCAGGGCGAGCACCGCCCGCCGGGTCCGCTCGGGGCCGATCTCCTCCAGCTGGGCGGCGGTCCGGTAGGGGACCCCGTCCACGTACTCCATCACGTAGAACGGCGCGCCCAGCACCTCCTCGTCCTCGCACAGCAGCAGCGGTCCGGGCACCGGTACGGCCGTCCCGTGCAGGGCGGCGATCACCCGGTGCTCGCGCCGCATGTCGTGCGCGGTGGCCAGGACGTGCCCGAGCGGCGGGCGGCGCACCACCCAGCGGGCGGTGCCGTCGGTGACCGCGTACGTCAGGTTCGACCGGCCCCCCTCGATCAGCCGGCCGCTCAGCGGCCCGCCCACGAGCCCGGGGCGCGCGGCGTCGAGATGGCCGCGCAGCCGCTCCAGGTCCAGGCCGCGCGGGCTCGGGGAGCCTGCCGGGACTGCGGTCATGGTGCGCACCTCCGTACGGGGTTGACGGTGAGGGTTGCTCGGAGGACATCATGCCGACCAGTCGGTATGGCGTCCAGGGGGCGGGCCGGAGGAACCCTCCGGACACCGCCGCCCGCCCGCGTCAGGCGTGGCAGAGGATCGGCGTGCCCCCGTTCATCACCGTCATGTCCCGGAGCGCGGCCATGATGTCCAGCGCCGCCCCCTCCGGCTCCCCGGCCAGCTCCGCGTACGCCCGGTGCACGTTCGCCACCAGCCGCTCGCTCTCCCGCCAGGCCGCGAACTCTCCGAGATCGGCCCCCTGTGCGACCTCCAGCGGGGTCAGCCCCTTCTCCCGCCCCTCCCGCGCCAGTTCGGCGACGAACCGCAGGTACCGCTCGGTCGCCGCGTACGCCGAGGCGTCGGTCAGCGGCCCGTGCCCCGGTACGACGGTCTCCGCGCCCAGGGACTTCAGCAGCTCCAGCGCCCGCAGCGACCCGGACAGCGAACCCATCGCCAGGAACGGCGTGCCCCCGGCGAAGACCAGGTCCCCGGTGAAGACCACCCGCTGCCGGGGCAGCCACACGACCGCGTCCCCGGTGGTGTGCGCCACGCCCGGGTGGATGACCCGCACCTCGATCTCGCCGACGTGCAGGGTCAGGCGCTCGCTGAAGGTGAGGTCCGGCGGGACGATCTCTATCGCCCCGAAGTCGGTCGCGGGCCAGATCAGCTCCAGCTGGTGCCCGGCCGCGAGCTGCTCGGCGCGGGCGTTGTCGTGCCCGACGATCAGGGCCTCGGGCGCGAACACCCCGTTGCCGTAGGTGTGGTCGCCGTGGTGGTGGGTGTTGACCACGGTCCGGGGGAGCGGCACCCCGGCCGCCGTGACGGCCTCGCGCAGGGCCAGCGCCCGCCGCTCGGTGGCGGCCGTGTCGACGAGCAGGGTCCGCCCGCCGTCACTGACGAAGCCGGCGTTGTTCAGGCACCAGCCCCCGTCCGGCTGGACGTAGGCGTACACCCCGGCCGCGGGCTGGACTACGTACGGTGCGTCGACGGTCATGGGCGCTCTCCCCCGGGTCGCTACGACAGGTGATCGGCATCCTGTCAGCCGTGGCCCGGCCGGGGGAGAGCGGGGGTGAGCGGCCGTCAGTGGTCGTCGTAGTGGCCGTCGTGCTCCGCGTGCCGGTGCCCGTCGTGGAGGTAGTCGACGTGGTCGCCGTGCGGGACCGACTCGTGCCCGCAGTCGGTCCCGTGGGCGTGCGCGTGCCCGTCGTGGGTGGTGTGGTCCGTGGTCTCGCACTCGTCCCAGTGCCCGGAGTGCTCCCGGTGCAGGTGGCCGTCGTGCGCGTAGTCCACGTGGTCGCCGTGCGAGACCGCCCGGTGCCCGCACGAGGGGCCGTGGGTGTGTTCGTGGGTGGGGTGCTCGTGGTGCAGGGTCGTCATGGCGCAGAGGCTAGTGCGGAACGCCCCTTAACACCCGTTCTGTCCGGGCTCGTGTCGCACGGCTCGGCAGATCTTCAGAAGATCACCGTCATCGCGAACAGCGCCAGCGCCACGGTGCACAGCACCGCTGCGAGCGCCACCCGCGGCGCGAGCGCCGGAGGCCGCGCCGCCGCCAGCTGCCGCACGCGCACGTGCGCCACACCCAGGAACGCCAGCCAGATCAGCGCGATCACCGCAGTCCCGGCCACCCGCAGGGGGGAGCCGGAGCCGTGCAGGGCCTGCCGCAGCGCAAGTACCGCGGCCACCGAACAGGCCAGTGTCGTACGCCGCCAGGCCAGCCGGGTCCGTTCCGGCTGGAGCCCGGCGTCGCGGGAGGCCGTGCCCGGCCCGCTCACCGGCCCGTCGTCCAGCCCAGCAGCACGACCACCACCATCGCCACCGCGACCAGCCCGACGCCCAGACTGAGCACCACCGGGAACCGGGACAGCGGCAGGTCCTCCCCCCGCCGCATCGCCCGCTCGCACCGCACCCAGTGGTTCACCGCGCGCAGCGCGCAGGCCGCACCGACGGCCAGCAGCGCGAGAGCCATCCCGACGCGCACCCCCCACCGCAGGTCCGGCAGGAACTGGTCCACCGCGAACCCGCCGCCCACCAGCGCCAGCGCGGTCCGGATCCAGGCCAGGAAGGTCCGCTCGTTGGCCAGGGAGAACCGGTAGTCCGGGGTGTCGCCCTCGTCCCTCAGCCGCTGCGGCGCGAACCAGAGGCGCACGTCCTTGACGAAGTCGATCATCCGGCCAATCTACGGGCAGCCACCCGGCCGCCCCGGGAGCGCCCCGGCCTTCGCGCCGGGCGCTCAGCCCGCGTGCCCCGCCCCGGCCTCCGGCGCCGCCCGCTCAGCCAGCGCGCCCCGCCCCGGCCGCCCCGGCGTTCCGCCCCGGCGCCTCCTCCGTGCCCCGCCCCGACCGCCCCGGCCACCCCGGCCGCCCGCCCCTCACCCCGCGCGGTACGCCGTCAGCCGCCGGTACGCCTCCAGCCCGTCCGGTACCCACGCCCAGCTCCCGTCGGCGACCCGCCGCTCCAGCTCCTCCTGCGGGAGCCAGGTGTGCCAGTCCACCTCCGAGGCCTGCGGGGCCACCGGCAGCTCGCACCGCACCTCGTGCACGTATGACCACCAGGCCCCGCCCGGACCCTCGTAGAGGAACTTGAACAGCGGCGCCGGCTGCTCCAGCCCGCTCACCCCCAGCTCCTCCTCGGCCTCCCGCAGCGCGGCCCCCGCGTAGTCCTCCCCGGCGCCCAGCACCCCGCCCACGAACATGTCGTAGTGCCCGGGGAACACCAGCTTCGACGCGGTCCGGCGGTGCACGAACACCCGCCCCCGCGCGTCCCTGGCCTGCACGAACACACACCGGTGGAGCAGCCCCCGGGCGTAGACCTCGCCCCGCGGGGCCTGCCCGGTGACCCGGTCGTCCCGGTCCACCACGTCCAGTACTTCATCAGCGGCACTCACGGAATCCATCCAACCACCGCCATTGACTGGTTACCGCTCCGTAGCAAAGGATCTGCCCCACCATCGACCGGAGGACGGGCTATCCATGACGACGTACGACGCCGACGTGATCGTGATCGGAGCGGGCCTCGCCGGGCTCGTCGCCACCGCCGAGCTCGTCGACGCGGGCCGCAAGGTGATCCTCCTCGACCAGGAGCCCGAGCAGTCCGTCGGGGGCCAGGCCCACTGGTCCTTCGGCGGCCTGTTCTTCGTGGACTCGCCCGAGCAGCGCCGGATGCGCATCAGGGACAGCCGCGAGCTCGCCCTCCAGGACTGGGCAGGGACCGCGGGGTTCGACCGGCCCGAGGACGCCTGGCCGCGCCGCTGGGCCGAGGCCTACGTGGACTTCGCGGCCGGGGAGAAGCGGCCCTGGCTGCACTCCCAGGGCGTCCGCTTCTTCCCCGTCGTCGGCTGGGCGGAGCGCGGCGGCTACGACGCGAACGGCCACGGCAACTCCGTCCCCCGCTTCCACATCACCTGGGGCACGGGCCCCGGCCTGGTCGCCCCCTTCGAACGCCGGGTCCGGGCCGGGGCGGCCCGCGGCCTGGTCGAGTTCCGCTTCCGCCACCGGGTCACCGGTCTCGACACCACCGGCGGCGTCGTGGACACCGTCACCGGGGAGGTCCTGGCCCCCTCGGACGCCGTACGGGGCGCCGCCAGCAGCCGCGAGGTCACCGGGGCCTTCTCCCTCCGGGCCCAGGCCGTGATCGTCACGAGCGGCGGCATCGGCGGCAACCACGACCTCGTGCGCGCCCAGTGGCCGGCCCGCCTCGGCACCCCGCCCGAGCGGCTGCTGTCCGGGGTCCCGGCGCACGTGGACGGCCTGATGCTCGGCATCACGGAGCGGGCCGGCGCCAGCCACATCAACAAGGACCGGATGTGGCACTACACCGAGGGCATCGAGAACTGGGACCCCATCTGGGCCCGGCACGGCATCCGCATCCTGCCCGGCCCCTCCTCGCTCTGGCTCGACGCCACCGGCAAGCGGCTGCCCGTACCGCTCTTCCCGGGCTTCGACACCCTCGGCACCCTCGACCACATCATGAAGACGGGCCACGACCACACCTGGTTCGTGCTCAACCAGCGCATCATCGGCAAGGAGTTCGGCCTCTCCGGCTCCGAACAGAACCCCGACCTGACCGGCAAATCGGTCCGCGACGTGATCGACCGCGCCCGCCAGGCCGTGCCCGGCCCGGTGAAGGCCTTCATGGACCGCGGCGCCGACTTCGTCGTCGAGCGGGACCTCGCCGCCCTGGTGCGCGGGATGAACGCCGTCACCAAGGAGAACCTCCTCGACGAGGCCACCGTCCGCCGGGAGGTCGTGGCCCGCGACCGGGAGATCGCCAACCCCTTCACCAAGGACCTCCAGGTGACGGCCATCCACGGCGCCCGCAAGTACCTCGGCGACAAGCTGATCCGCACCGCCGCCCCGCACCGCATCCTCGACCCGAAGGCGGGCCCGCTGATCGCCGTCCGGCTCTCCATCCTGACCCGCAAGTCCCTCGGCGGCCTGGAGACCGATCTGTCCTCCCGCGTCCTGACCCCGGCGGGCGAACCGCTCCCCGGCGTCTACGCCGCCGGCGAGGCGGCCGGCTTCGGCGGGGGAGGGGTCCACGGCTACCGCGCGCTGGAGGGCACCTTCCTGGGCGGCTGCATCTTCTCGGGCCGCGCGGCGGGCCGCGCGGCGGCGAGGGCCGTCTCCTAGACCCCGTCTCCTAGACCCCGTCTCCTAGACCGCGTCTCCTAGACCCCGTCCCGGACGAGCCTGAAGCGTTCGGTCACGACCATGGTGTCGTCGTGGACGGTGAAGCAGGGGTCGCCCATGGCCGCGCGCAGTTCGGGGCCGTGCCAGAACTCCTCGTGGGAGGCGCGCCATTCGGCCACGGACGCGTATCCCTCGCCCTCGTCCAGCGCGTGCCGCAGTTCGACGTCGGCCAGCCGCAGCACCCGTACCTCCGTCAGTTCCAGGACAGCCAGCCGCTGTCCGGCGGAGTCCATCAGGGCCGCGCGGCCACCCGGTTCGGGCAGCGGCTCGCCCTCCCGCTCGTACTCCTCCAGCAGTCCCGTCGTCGTGGTCTTGGCCCCGCTCAGCACGGCCGCCACCAGTTGGTCCCGCTGTTCCCCGGGGAGGCCCAGGAGGAAGGGGGGCAGGTCGTCGTAGATCGCCATGGCGGCAGCCTACGGGGACCGTCCCGGGGGCGACACCCATATCCGAACCACCACAACCATGCCAACTCGGCCAACGGAAACACCAGTTGAAACCCGCCACCCGGCGGAGCGGACCTTGACGCGGAGCTGTGCGTACCGGTTTGCTGTGCGTGATCATCCGGAACGCTCACCGGCATGATCCAGCCGCACCACCGGAACCGCCCGCACCACCGGTACCGCCATCCTCAGCGTCACCCCGTGCGTGCTCCCGCGTACGTGGTCCACCCGCGCCCGCGTCCTGGAGGGAACCCGCGGATGTCCCCGCCTCCGCCGCCCCTCGGCCGCGCCCGCAAGCGGGACGCGGCGCTCTTCGACCCCGCCCTGTGCGACACCGAACTGGTCTCCGTACGCTCCCAGTTCACCCAGGGCCGGTGGGCCAAGGCCCGCGCCCTCCTCGTCGGCACCGGTGACGACTGGGACCGCCGGGGCCACCGCGTCGTCGTCCTCGCCGAAACCCCGGCCGCCACCGCGTGGGCCCGCGAATGGCTGCTCGCCGAGCCCGGCAGCGCCGACGCCACGACCCTCCTCGCCTGCGCCGCCGTCTTCGGCGCCCTGCGTCGCAAGGGCACCCCCGAGGCGGCCGAGGAGGCCTGCCGGCGGGCCGCCGCGCTGCTGCCCGCCGACCCCACGCCCTGGCTGGGCCTGCTCATGCTCTCCCGCGCCTTCGGCACCGAGGAGGAGTTCAGCCGCCACTTCGACCAGGTCCGGGCCCGCCACCGGGAGCACCACCACGCCCACCACCTGATGGTCGCCAAGCTGGCCGAACGCACCCCCTCCCTGGGGCACGACCCGCTCCACGAGGTCTACGACTTCGCCGCCTGGGCCGCCGAGGAGTCCCCGGCCGACTCCCCGCTCGCCGTGCTGCCCGTCATCGCCCACGCCGAGCGCTACCGGGTCCTCGCCGCCGCCCAGGGGGGTTCCGCCCCCGAGTCCGCCGGCCCGCACTGGACCGGCCGCCGCGCCCGGCAGGTGCTGCGCTCCGCCTTCGACTGGTGGCTGGAGTGGGAACGCGAGGACCACCCCCGCAACCGGGTCGACCTCAACTTCCTCGCCCACGCCAAGCTCTGCGAGGGCCGCCCCGCCGAGGCCGCGGCCCTCTTCCACCGCATCGGCAGCCATGCCACCCCCGCGCCCTGGTCCTATCCGGACCGGGACCCGCACAAGGCCTTCCTCGCCGCGCGCAGCGCCGCGCTCGGCACCGCCTGACCCCGACCAGCCAGTCCCCCGAAAGGACCCCGCCATGCCGACGGGCAGATCCACCACGCTCCCAGCCGAGGCCGAGATCCGCACGTACAAGGGCCAGGACCGCGCCCTGCGCGCCGACCGCCTCGGCACCGCCGGACTGCTGCTCTCCGTACTCGCCGCGAGCGCGCCCCTGATGGTCGTCGCAGGTGTCATGCCCACGATCTTCGGGGTCATGGGCATCGTCGGCCAGCCGCTGCTCTTCGTGATCCTCGGCGTCGTCCTCGCCCTCTTCGGCATCGGGTACGCCGAGATGAGCCGCCACGTCCACAACGCCGGCGCCTTCTACGCGTACATCGCCCGCGGCCTCGGGCCCACCGCCGGGGCCTCCGCGTCCCTCGTCGCCCTCGTCGCCTACAGCGCCATGCAGGTCGGCGTGTACGGCATCCTCGGCTTCGAGATCTCCGGCCTCTTCGCGACCTACCTCGACACCCGGGTCGCCTGGTGGATCCCGGCCCTGATCGCCGTCGCCGCCACCGGCGCGCTCGGCTGGCTGAAGATCGACCTCAACGCCAAGGTGCTCGGCGTCCTGCTGCTGATCGAGTGCGCCCTCGTCGTCGTCTTCGACGCCGCCGCCCTCGGCAAGCCCGGCCCCGAAGGACTCTCCCTCACCGCCTTCGACCCCGGCACCCTCTCCGGAGCCGGCCTCGGCACGGCCCTGTGCTTCTGCATCGCCGCCTTCGTCGGCTTCGAGCAGTCCCCGGTGTACGCCGAGGAGACCAGCAGGCCGCACATCGTGGTTTCGCGCGTGATGTTCCTCGCCATCGGCTTCGTCGCCGTCTTCTTCGCCCTCAGCGCCTGGGCCCTGTCCGTGGCCACCGGACCCGCCCAGATCACCGCCGCCTCCGCGAAGGCCGGTCCCGGACTGCTCTTCGAGCTGACCGAGGCCCGTCTGGGCGCCGCCTTCACCGACGTCCTGCACGTGCTGTTCGTCACCGGCATGTTCGCGGCCATGCTCAGCTTCCACAACGTCGTCGCCCGCTACGCCTTCGCCATGGGCCGTGAGGGCCTGCTCCCGGCCCGCTTCGGCCGTACCAACCCCGGCACCGGCGCCCCCGCCACCGGCTCCCTGCTGCAGACCGTCGTGGCCGCCGCCGTCGTCATCGTCTTCGCGCTGACCGACAGCATGCCGGCCGGCGACCCCACCACTCCCGTCCTGCACCTGTTCACCTGGATGGGCAGCGTCGGCGCCCTCGGCGTGACCGTCCTGATGGCCGCCTCCTCCTGCGCCGTCATCGCCTTCTTCGTCCGCCGCGGCACCGCGGGCGCCCAGGTGTGGCGTCTGATCGCCGCGGCCCTGGCAGGCCTCGCGCTCATCGCCATCGCCGTCTACACCGTGCGCGACTTCGGCGTGCTGGTCGGCGCCGCGGAGGGGTCCGCGCTGAGCTGGACGCTGCCCGCGATCATCGTCGTGGCCGCCCTGGGCGGACTGGTCCACGGGCTGCTGCTCAAGAAGCGCCGTCCCGAGGCCCACGCCCGGATCGGCCTGGGCAACGAGGCCTTCCGCCTCGACCAGGCCGCGGAGGCCGACCCGGCCGACTGAGCCCCGTAGCCTCGCTTTCGTGCCCGCCGCAGGCCCCCCGCGACCGTTTCCATGGTCGCCGGGGGCCTGCGCGCGCATGAGGCCGATTTTGGCGGGTAGCGGAGCCTCATGGTCTATTGGGGCGACAAAATCACCGGAACGCGGCACGGGGGACACCACCCAGCTCCCCCGCACGCGCCCCGGACCTGCCTGTCCGAACCACGAAGGCGAAGTCCCGAATGAGTGACCGCACCTTGACCGAGGCCCCCGCCGAGGCCTCGTCCCGCCACGTCGACGCCGGTGACGAGGGCTACAGCAAGGACCTGAAGTCCCGGCACATCAACATGATCGCCATCGGCGGGGCGATAGGCACCGGCCTGTTCCTCGGCGCGGGCGGCCGGCTCGCCGGC
>NZ_JBEXKC010000126.1:0-15100 GCF_040609475.1 Streptomyces sp. NPDC004667
CGGGGCCCGCGCGGCGGCGTCTGCGGCCTCACACCGACGGCAGCGATCCGCTCCGGCGGCGACGGACCCCCACCACCGTGGCCGCGGCCACCAACAGCCCTGCCCCAAGCAGCATCGCCGGGGCTCCCAGCGTCCCCGTGAGGGTGACGAGCGCGACCACGGGCAGACCCGCGACGAGCACCGCGGACGCCGTGCGCAGCCGGGCGAACGCCGGGCGGCCGGCCAGCAGCAGCCCGCCCGTCACCGGTGCGACGGCGAACAGCGCGCCGAGCGGGGACGGCAGTGTGCTCACCGCGGGCACGACGGTCAGCGCCACCGCCCCCGCCGACACGGCGGCCGTCCCGGTCGCGGTACGAAGACGCGGGGCCGGCCGCAGGTCGGGCGGACAGAGCACCGCCGCCAGCGCCGCCAGCAGGGGCAGCCCGCCGACCACCACCGCGAATCCGAGGCCGAAGCCCGGCCGGAACGCCATGGCGGCGAATGCGGCGACCATGCCCGCCAGGACGGTCCAGGCCCCCGCCGCCCAGCGGCCGGTCAGGGCCGCCACGGCGCCCAGGAGCGTCACGAAGCCCGACACGCAGACCAGGAGCACGGGGCCCGCCTCGCCGATCCCGGGAACCGCGCGCAGGGACGACAGCGTCAGCCTGGACCAGAACATCGCGTCCAGGCCGGCCACGACGACGGCGAACGGCGCCACGGCCGCCAGCAGCCGCCCGGCGCGGCCCGCCGAGGACAGTCCGAGCCGCATGCGCAGCGCGTGCCCGACGATGTCAAGGGCCTCGCGCGTCCGCGCCCGCCGGTCCGCGCCGTCGGTGGCCCGGCCGTAGGCGTCGGCGATCTCGTCGCCGAACTCCCTGCGGTAGGCGGCGGGGTAGAGCTTCAGCAGGACGGTCATGCGGTCACCGCCCGACCCAGTCCGCCCAGCCCCAGACGGCGGTTCGCCTCCTGGGCGGTGTGCGCCAGCCGGGCCGCCTCGGCAGCCAGGACCTCACGCCCCCGTGGCGCCAGCGCGTAACTGCGCCTCCTGCGCCCGTCGACCACCTCCTCGTCGTGGACGGCGATCAGCTGCTGTTCCAGGAGGCGCTCAAGGGCCCCGTACAGCGTTCCGGTGCGCATCTTCGTGCGGCCTTCAGAGATCTGCTCCACCTCACGGGCGATCGCGTATCCGTGACGCGGGGCGTCGGCGATGGCGGTGAGGATGAGCAGGGTCGGCTCTCGCAGAGGTTGATCATTCACGATGATCACCATAGCTCGGCAACCGGCATATGTCGATGACCGACCTATACCCTCGGATGGACCCGGATGGAGAGCCTTGACCTCAAGTGCGCTTGAGGGAGGAGTCTTCGGTCATGGACACCAACGAGATGCAGCGGCAACTGCGGGCCCTGACCGACCGCGCCGAGATCACCGACCTGATGGACCGTTACCTCCGCTCACTGGACGACGGGGTCTTCGACGAGGAGTGGGCCCGCGCGTTCCACACCGAAGACGTCACCGCCGAGATGCCCATCGGCACCGTCCGCGGCCGCGACGCCCTCATGACCCACGTCCGGCGCGCAATGGCCCTCTTCGACCGAACCGTGCACCTGGGCACCAACACCACCATCGAGATCGATGGCACCCGGGCCACCGCCCGTGGCGCCCAACTGAGCACCCACGTCCTGGCCGACGGGTCGGGCAACGTCTTCATCTCCGCCGGCCACACCGAGACCAGCCTGGTCAGGACGACCGACGGCTGGCGGATCTCCGCCTCGGCACTGCGGGTGGTGTGGACCCAGGGTCCTCCCCCGGTGATGCCGGACGACTTCACCGTCGCCGCATGACCGGCCGAACGGTTCCCGGTCACGGCACTAGGCCGTCTCCCCGGACGCGGCGCCGCACCCCGCGCCGCCTCCGTGGGTGAGTTCCGCCCACAACGCGGTCTCGACCTTGCCCAGGAGGCGGGCCAGTTCGCCGCGCTCGACGGCGTCCAGGCCCTCCAGGGTCTGACGCTCCAGCTCGCCCCAGGCCCTGCGGACCTCGACCAGCAGGCAGCAACTGGCCTCCGTCGCCTCCACCAGGGAGGCCCGCCGGTCGGACGGGTCGGGGCGGCGGCGTACGTGGCCGGCGTGCTCCAGGCGCTGGAGCATCTTGGTCACCGTGGAGGGATCGAGGCCCACCGCCTTGATCAGCTCGGACTGGCGCACCGCACCGCTGTCCCACAGGTGCATCATCAGGAACTCCTGCCCGGGATGGAGTCCCAGTTCGCGCAGGACCCGGCCCGCGGCGATCCGGTGCAGCCGGGAGACCCGGCTGATCGCGTGACTCACCGGCCCGTCCAGCACGGCACTGGGCGCCGCCGCGCACCCCGGCGCGGTGCGCGGCTCCTGAACGGGTTCCGCAGTCATCGGGGCGCTCCTCCTGGAGGGGTGTGTCGGATCCGGTCGCCGGTCGTCGCCCCCGAGGGCGGCGACCTGCCGTCGTCATGCGAATCCTACCCGCCGGGGCAATTTGATTGGTCGGCCAAGCAATGGGGTACGCTGCATCCACAGCCAATCATTGGCCGACCAATTATCTTCTATCTTTGTGAGGCGAAGATGACCAGCGCGTTCGAACCGGTCCGCATTCCCGGCGTCACCCTTCCCAACCGGATCGCCCTGGCCCCCATGACGCGCAGCCGCGCGGGCGAGGGCGGCGTCGCGACGGCCCTCGTCACCGAGTACTACACCCAGCGCGCCTCCGCCGGCCTGCTCATCAGCGAGGGCATCCAGCCTTCCGCCGTCGGACAGGGCTACCCCTTCACCCCGGGGCTGCACAGCGCCGAGCAGGTGGCGTCCTGGCGCGAGGTCACCGACTCCGTACACGCGGCCGGTGGCCGGATCTTCGCCCAGCTGATGCACTCCGGCCGGATCGGCCACCCGTCACTGCTGCCCGACGGCCTCGTCCCCGTGGCCCCGTCCGCGGTGGCCCCCCGGGGGCAGCTGTTCACCGGCGACGGCATGAAGGACTTCGTCACCCCGCACGAGCTGACCGGGACCGAGGTACGGGAAACCGTCGCCGCCTACGCCCTGGCGGCCCGCAACGCGGTGGAGGCCGGCTTCGACGGGGTGGAGCTGCACGGGGCCAACGGATACCTGATCCACCAGTTCCTCGCCCCCGGCTCGAACCTGCGCGCCGACGAGTGGGGCGGCCCGGTGGAGAACCGGATCCGCTTCGCGGTGGAGGTGGTCCGGGCGGTGGCCGCCGCGATCGGCGCCGAGCGCACCGCCCTGCGCGTGTCGCCCGGGAACACGTACAACGACATCTCCGAGCCGGACCCGCAGCCGACGTACGAGGCGCTGGTCAAGGAGCTCGATGGGCTCGGCCTCGCCTACCTCCACGTGCTGGAGCACGGCCCCGAAGCCCGGGAAACCACCCTCGCGCTGCGCAAGCAGTTCTCCGGACCGCTCGTGCTGAACCCGGCGACCGAGGGACCCACCGACCACCGCGCCCTCACCCTGATCGAGGACGGCACCGCCGACCTGCTCGCCTTCGGCGCCCTCTTCCTCGCCAATCCCGACCTGCCCGAGCGCCTGCGCACCGAAGGCCCGTACAACGCCCCGGACCCGTCCACGTTCTTCGGGGGCGACGCCCGCGGCTACACGGACTACCCGGCCCGCTGACCGTCAGGCGCCCGCCGGAGCGGCCGCTCCGGCGGTCTCCGCCGTCGGCCCCTCCGCGCCCCCGGGGGTGGGTGGTTCCACCCGGGGGGCGGGGATGAGGGCGGCGACGGCCGCGGAGACCAGCGCGAGGGCGCCGCCCAGCAGCAGCCCGGTACGGAAGCCGGCCTCGGAGGTGAAGGTGAACCCCCCGGCCGTGGTGGTCATCCGGGCCAGGACCACGCCGACGACGGCGGCGCCGGTCGAGGTGCCCAGGGAGCGCATCAGCGTGTTGAAGCCGTTGGCGGCACCGGTCTCCGCGAGCGGCACCGCGCCCATGATCAGGGCCGGCATGGCTCCGTACGCGAGGGCCACCCCGCTGTTGATCACCATGGCGGCGACCATGAGGCCCGGCGCCGTGCCCGCCAGCAGGAGGGCCACCCCGTATCCGGCGGCGAGTACGACCGCGCCGCAGACGAGCGTGACCTTGGGGCCGCGGGCGTTGGTGAGCCGGCCCCCGAGCGGGGACACGACCATCATCATCAGCCCGCCGGGCAGCATCCACAGGCCTGCGGCCAGCATCGACTGGCCCAGGCCGTAGCCGGTGGCCTCGGGGTACTGGAGCAGCTGCGGGACGACCAGCATGCTCGCGTACATGCCGAAGCCGATGAAGACCGAGGCCAGGTTCGTCAGCAGGACGCGCGGGCGGACGGTGGTGCGCAGGTCCACCAGCGGGTCGGTGGTGCGCCACTCGAACCACCCCCAGGCGGCCAGGACCGCGGCGGCACCGGCGAACAGCGCGACGGTGGTGGCCGAGCCCCAGCCCCAGTCGGCCCCCTTGGAGACGGCGAGCAGCAGGCACACAAGGCCCACGGCCAGGCCCAGCGCGCCGACGAAGTCGAAGCGCTGCCCCTTGGCGCCCGCGGGGACGTCGGGCACGAAGGCCAGGATCATGCCGGCGACGGCGGTGGCGAGCGCCGCCGCGCCCCAGAACAGGAAGCGCCAGTCGGCGTACTGCGCGACCGCCGCGGAGAGCGGGAGGCCGATGCCGCCGCCGATGCCCATCGAGGCGCTGACCAGGGCGATGGAGGAGCTGAGCTTCTCGGCGGGCACGACGTCGCGGAGCAGGGCTATGCCCAGGGGGATCATGCCCATGCCGATGCCCTGCAGGCCGCGCCCGACGATCATCGGGACGACGCCGCCGGACAGCGCGCACACCACCGATCCGATGATCAGCGGCACCGCGCAGGCGAGGAGCATGCCGCGCTTGCCGACCATGTCCCCGAGGCGTCCGCTGATGGGTACGCACACGCCGGCGACCAGGAGGGTGGCGGTGACGACCCACGCGGAGTTGGAGGAGGAGGTGTGCAGGAGCGTCGGCAGGTCGGCGAGGAGCGGAGTGACCAGGGTCTGCATGACGGCCGCCGTGACACCCGCAAGTGCGAGCGTGGCGATCACTTTGCCGGTGTGCGGAGCCGCGGGCGGCTGAGGCATGACGGGATCCCTAAGGGCGCGGTTCGGGGGTGCGGGAATGCAAGGGTGCGGGCACGCTCTATTCAGTAGTCAACTATCACTTCAGGACTCGCGGGGTGTCAACTCGAACTGGCGGTCGGCCCTCCGTTGTTAGGCTTGGGCCGTGCCCATCGATACCCCCCGGCCCCTACGCGCCGACGCCGCGCGCAACGTCGAGAAGATCGTCCGGGCGGCCCGCGACGTGTACGCCGAGCAAGGACCCGAAGCGCCGCTCGACGAGATCGCCCGGCGGGCGGGCGTGGGCATCGCGACCCTGTTCCGCCGGTTCCCGGACAAGGCGGCCCTCCTGCGGGCGGTGCTGGACCAGCAGTTCACCCAGGACGTCCTCCCGGTCATCGACCGCGCCCTCGGCGACGAGGACGCGCGCCGCGGGCTCGCCACCGTGATCGAGGTCGCCCTCACCTCGGCGGCCGACGAGCACCACGTACTCACCGCCGCGCGGAACGCCGGGATCTTCACCGCCGAGACGAGCGCCCGCTTCTTCGACGCGCTCGACCCGTTGGTGGTCCGGGGCCAGCGGGACGGGGTGATCCGGGCGGACCTCGTGCCCGACGACCTCAAGCGGGTCATGGGCATGCTCGTCAGCGTGCTGTGGACCATGGATCCGGCCGAGGGCGGCTGGCGGCGCTACGTGACCCTGGTCCTGGACGGTCTGACCCCCGCGGCGGCCAGCCCCCTGCCGAACCCCGCTCCCCCGCTGCTGCGCAGGCAGCAGGCCTGAGCCCGCCGGACTCGGCCCCCGCGGCCGCGGGGCCTACGCTGGAATCGACGGCCGACTCGGCGAGCGGCCCCCGGCCGTCACCCGTGGGCACCTGCCCCTCCCCCTCCGCGCAGGTGCCCACACCCCTGCGACCCGGCGGGGACCGTCAGGGCGTCACCGGTTCCGGTGGGCGTTGAGCCGGGCCGCCTGGCGGGTCAGGTGGTCGCGTTCGGCGACGTTGGACGCCTTGCGGGCCGCCTCCGCGTACAGGCGTGCGGCCGTCGCCGGGTCGCCGTCGCGTTCGTGGAGGTAGGCCGCCACGGCGGTGTGCCTGGGCAGGGAGTCGTCCAGTGCGGCCAGGGCCGTCAGCCCGGCGCGCGGGCCGTCGGCCTCACCGACGGCCACCGCGCGGTTGAGCCGGACGACCGGGCTGTCGGTCAGCCGGCCGAGCTCGTCGTACCACTCGACGATCTGGACCCAGTCGGTTTCCGCGGCGGTCGGCGCGTCGGCGTGGAGTGCCGCGATCGCGGCCTGGGCCTGGTACTCGCCCAGCCGGTCGCGGGCGAGGGCCGCCTGCAGGATCCCGACGCCCTCGGCGATCGCCCGCGTGTCCCACCGGCCCCGGTCCTGCGCGGCGAGCGGGACCAGGCTGCCGTCGGGCGCGGTCCGGGCGGCGCGCCGGGCGTGGTGGAGCAGCATCAGGGCGAGCAGTCCCGCCACCTCGGGGTGGTCGATCGCGGCCGCGAGCCGCCGGGTGAGGCGGATGGCCTCGGCGGCGAGGTCGAGGTCGCCGGAGTAGCCCTCGTTGAAGACCAGGTAGAGCACGCGCAGCACGGTGGAGACGTCGCCGGGCCGGTCCAGCCGCACGCCGGAGACGGTGCGCTTGGCCCGGCTGATGCGCTGCGCCATGGTCGCCTCGGGCACCAGGTAGGCCCGGGCGATCTGGCGGGTGGTGAGCCCGCCGACGGCGCGCAGTGTGAGCGCGACCGCCGACGACGGGGTCAGCGCGGGGTGGGCGCAGAGGAAGTAGAGCCAGAGGGTGTCGTCCCCTTCGGGTGCGGGACCGGGCGCCGGCTCCCGGTCGACGCGGTCCTCGCGCCGCCGGCGTGTGGTGTCGGCCCTGGCCGCGTCGAGGAAGCGGCGCCAGGCCACGGTGACCAGCCAGCCCTTCGGGTCGCGCGGCGGGTCGGCCGGCCAGACGCGCACCGCCTCGACCAGGGCGTCCTGCACGGCGTCCTCGGCCGCCGCGAAGTCGGCTCCGCGGCGGACGAGGATGGCGAGGACACCGGGCATGAGGCTCCGGAGCCGGGCCTCGTCCATGGCAGGGGTCACTCCGTGACGGTGGGGTGGGCGCCCAGGAAGGGGCGCAGTTCGAGCCACTCGTGGATCGGCTTCCCGCCCGCCCCGGGAGCGGCCGAGAGCTCCCCGGCCAGCTCGACGGCGCGTTCGTAGCTGTCGACGTCGATGACCATCCAGCCGGCGATGAGGTCCTTGGTCTCGGCGAAGGGGCCGTCGGTGACGGGCGGACGGCCTTCGCCGTCGTAGCGGACGAAGGTGCCCTCGGGGGCGAGCGCCTGGCCGTCGACGAACTCGCCCGTCGCTTCGAGCCGGGCCGCGAAGTCGTTCATGTACTGCACGTGGTCCGAGATCTCCTGCGGCGTCCACTGGTCCATGGGGACGTCGTTGACCGGGGTCGGGGCGCCGCGGTAGTGCTTGAGCAGCAGGTACTTGGCCATGATGGCTCTCCTCGGTGCGGTGCGGGTGCGACCCATTGTGGTCGCGTTCACCCCGGGGACGGAGCGGGGCACGGCTTCTCGACATCGCGAGCCGGATTTCTTCGCCCCCCTTGCCCGGGCGTCCGGGTCGGACCGGCTGCGCGGGGCAACGGCCGGAAAGCCGCCCGCCGTGCGGCGCGCCGACGAGGTGGCCGCGCCGCCTCCGCTACGCGCGGCCCCCGCCCGCAGTCGCGTCGCGCGAGGCGGTGTCGATCACTTCGTCCAGGACGTCGCGCGAGCGGACCAGGTCGGCGATGAGGCTGTCGATCCGGTCGCGTTCCGAGGTGAGCTCGTCGACCAGCTGCGGGGTGGCGACCTCGCTCGGGCGGCCGTCCGCGTCCCGCATGCAGGGCAGCAGCTGTGCGATCTTCCTGCTGTTCAGGCCGGCGGCGTAGAGGGTCTGGATGCGTACGACGCGGTCGACCGCCCACTCGCCGTAGTCCCGGTGGCCGCCCGGGGTGCGCTCCGCGCGCAGCAGTTCCTGCGTCTCGTAGTAGCGCAGGGAGCGCTCGCTCACCCCGCTGCGCCGTGCCAGCTCACCGATCCGCATCGTCCACCCCGAACGTCGTGACCCAACCGCCCGTCGACGCCCACTTCTACCACGTCGCCACGGACCGCTACGAGATGGCCGGGCGGGGGTAGCGGACCACCAGGAGCGCGTCGACGTCCTCCTCCTCCGCGGCGCGGTACAGGTGCGGTACGTCGGCCGCCCAGGCGGCGTGTTCGCCCGGCCCGACCCGCCGGGGCGGCCCCGCGAGCTCGCCCACGTGGGCCGTCCCTCCCAGGACGACGATGTGCTCCGTCGCCCCGGCCGTGTGCCCGGTGGACTCCTGGAACGATCCGGCGCGAATGCGGATCCGGTAGGTCTCCGTGACCGCCTCGGCATCCTCGAACCGCTCGGTGAGGACCGCGTTCACCGCCGCTCCCGACAGCCGCGCGGGCAGTCCCGTCGTGTGCAGCGCCGTGCTGAGGGGGAGTTCCAGAGCGGTCGTGAGCGCGTAGAGCGTCTCCAGGGTGGGGTTGCGGCGTCCGCCCTCCAGCTCCGAGAGCGTGCCCTTGCCGACGCCGGACCTGCGGGCCAGCTCCGACAGCGACATCCCGCGCTCCGTCCGCAGGGCCCGCACCCGGGCGCCCACCTCGGCAGCCAGGTCCACGCGACGCCTCCTCTTCCCCGAGCCTCCCCCGAGCCCCGCTCAATCCGCTTGCTCCGCTTCCGCGCCGCACCCTATCGTTCCACATACAGAACGTTCTGTACGTGGAACGCCATGCGAAGGAGCGCCCGTGGAGCCCGAGCACGCCACCCCCACCCCGCCGTCCGCCCTGCCCGCCCGGTCCGCCGAGGTGGCCCGCGCCCTCGCGGCGGCCGGCGTCCCCGGAGAGGTGCGCCGGCTCGACCGCTCGGCCCGCACGGCCGCCGAGGCCGCCGAGGCCCTGCGGTGCGACATCGGGGCCATCGCCAACAGCCTGGTGTTCCTCTCGGGGGACGAACCCGTCCTCGTCCTCACCAGTGGGCGGCACAGGGTCGACACCACCGCCCTCGCCGCCCGGTGGGGTCGCCCCGAACTCCGCCGCGCCACCCCCGAGCAGGTCCGCGAGGCCACCGGGCAGGCCATCGGCGGTGTCGCCCCCGTCGGACACCCCCGGCCCCTGCCCACCGTCGTCGACGAGGCGCTCACCGGCCACGCCCGGATCTGGGCGGCCGCGGGCACCCCGCACACGGTGTTCCCCACCACCGCCGAGGAGTTGCTGCGGCTCACCGGCGGCCGCCTGCTCCCGGTCGGCCCGCCGTCGGTCCCGGAGCCCGCCTGACCGGGGCCGGCGCGCACCGCGCGCCGCCCGACGGGTCCGCCGATACTGGGTGGATGAGGCGGACCCGTACGGTGCTGCTGTGCATCGCAGGCCTGCTGGGAACGGTCCTGCCGGCCGGGGTCGCCACGGCACCGGCGTCGGCCGCGCCCGTCCCGGCCGGGGCCTGCGCCGCGTCGCCCGAACCGGCCGGGGGCGACGCGCGGACGGTACTTGCCATAGCCCGGCGGTCCCAGCGGGAGCTCGGGCTGAACTCGGTGGTGCTGCGGGTCTCCTCGGGCGGCCGGGAGGTGCTCACCACCGCTCTCGGCGCATCGATGACGGGCGTCCCGGCCGAGCCGTCGATGCGCTTCCGTACGGGGTCCGTGGCGATCGTGTACATGGGCATCGTCCTCCTCCAGCTCGTCGACGAGGGCAAGGCCTCGCTCGACGACCCGGTGTCCCGCTGGCTGCCGGACGTACCGCACGGCTCGGAGATCACCCTGCGGATGCTCGGCAGCTCCACCTCCGGGCTGCACGACTACGTGACCGACCCCGCCTTCGTCGCGGAGCTCAAGGCCGAACCGTTCCGCCAGTGGACGCCGGCCGAGGTCATCGCGATCGCGACGAAGCAGCCCCTCCTCTACCGGCCGGGGACCAACTGGAACTACTCGCACGCCAATTTCGCGATCCTCGGCGCCGCGCTGGAGAAGATCGGCGGGCTGCCGCTGGACCGGCTGCTCACGCAGCGCGTGTTCCGGCCCCTCGGGCTGACCGCGACCGGCAACCAGTACACGCCGCAGATCCCGGAACCCGTCCTGCACGCCTTCACCTCCGAGCGCGGCACCTACGAGGAGTCCACCTTCTGGAACCCCTCGTGGACCACGGCCCGCGGCGCGGTCCTGGTGCAGGACATCTGCGACCTCGACCGGTCCGCGCGGGGCGTGGGGACCGGTGAGCTGCTGTCGGCGGGATCCTTCCGGACCCAACTCGATCCGGGGACCGTCGGCCTGGGCCACGCGACGCCGTCCTGCCCGGCCAGTGTCTGCCTGCTGACCAACACCGCCGCCCGGCACTTCGGCCTGGGGGTGATCGTCGTCGACGGCTGGATCCTGACGAACCCGTCGTTCTCCGGCTACGCGGCCATCCAGGCCTATCTGCCCGCCCGGAAACTCGCCATCTCCGTGTCCGTGACGAAGGGCCCCGAGAGCCCCGAAGGCAACTCGGCCCAGACCATCGCCGAACGCATTTCCGCGGCCCTGGCCCCCGGACGGGCCCTCTCGATGCCGTGACCGTCCGCACGGGCCTCGACGCCGACGCCCCACCAGGCGCTCCGTCGGCTCGTGTGCGCCCGTTCGAGGCAGCCGGTATCGTCCGGTATGTGCGATCCGCCCGATCCGCGGCCCGCGTCGCGGCGCCCGTACCGCGCGCGACCTGTCCCGCTCCACCGCCGTGAGCGTCCCCGGGACCGGTCACTTCGTCGTCCCCGGCCGTCGGCGCGCAGCGCGTGCCGGCCTCGTTCTCCGCCCGCCCCACCGCGGCCGGCACCGTGCGCGGCGACCTCGCACCGAAGCCGTTCACGAGCGCTCCGAAGTGACCGGGAGGCCTGATGGGACCCACCGAAGCGCCCCGCCGCCGCGCCGTACGGCGCCTGCGCGTCGTGCCGGCCGGGCTGGCGACCGGCATCCTCGTCACCGGCCTCGTGGCGGCTCCCGCCCACGGCGCCGTCGGCGGCGGCCCGAGTCCGGGCGCCGGTAAGGCGATCGGCACGACCCCGCGCACGGTCGGCGACGCCCACTACGAGCCGGGCCCCTGCCCCAAGACCCCGGAACCGGTCCCCGCCCTCAAGGGCGCCCGTTGCGGGACGCTCACCGTGCCCGAGAACCGTGCGGAGCCGGGCGGCCGTAAGATAAGCCTGGGTGTCGCCGTCGTGCCCGCGGCCACGGAGCGGCCGAAGCCGGACCCGGTGGTGTGGTTCGCCGGCGGCCCCGGCGACGACGCCGTCGGGGAGGCCCAGTTGGCGGTCGACGGCGGGCTCAACCGCGACCGCGACCTCATCCTGATGTCGCAGCGCGGCACGTACTCGGCCGACCCGGTGCTGACCTGCCCCGACATCGACGAGTTCGCCGCCCGCTCGGTCGGCCTGGTCTACGACGCCCCGTCCACGCGGCGCCTGCACGTCGACGCCACCCGCACCTGCCGCGAGCAACTGATCGGCCGCGGGGCCGAACTCAGCGCCTACGACAGCACCGAGAGCGCCGGCGACTACGCGGACCTGCGCCTCGCGCTGGGTCTTCCGCAGTGGAACGTGTTCGGCATCTCCTACGGCACCGACCTGGCCCTCATCTACCTGCGTGACCACCCCGAGGGGATCCGGTCCGTCGGCATCGACGGCGTCCTGCCGCCGTCCACCGCCGGATCCGCCCTGACCTGGAGCAGCGCCCGCCAGGGCTTCGACGGTCTGTTCCGGGCGTGCGCACAGCAGCCCGCGTGCGACCGTCGCTACCCGAACCTGTCGGCCACCTTCGACCACCTGGTCCGCCGGCTCGAAGCCCAGCCGGTCACCACCACCGTCAAGGTGGCGGGCCGTGCGCAGCCGGTGAAGGTCGTGCTGGACGGCGGGACGCTGGTCAACTGGATGACCAGCGCCACCCACGTGGCGGCCGGCGTACCCCGCTCCCTCGACGAGCTGGCCCACGGCAACCCGCGGCGGATCGCCGAGCAGTGGGCGGGCGCGAAGTTCAGCCCCCAGGCGATCGGGCGGGTCGCGCACGGGCTGGCGTACGGGGTGTTCTGCCGGGAGTGGGTGCCCTTCGAGAGCGAGGCCGACACCCTGCGGGCGGGACGGGCGGCGTTCCCCTCCTTCCCCCGCTCGGTCCTGGTCAACGCTCCCCAGCTCACCTTCCTCCACGCCGACTGCGACGCCTGGAAGGTTCCCGCGGCACCGCGCTCGGTCCGCGACGTGACGCGCAGCGCCATCCCCACCCTCGTGCTGTCGGGCGGGTTCGACGCCCAGACCGGGGCGCGCAGCGGGGAGTACGCCGCCCGCACGCTGAGCCGGGCCACGGTCGTCACCATCCCGTACGTCGCCCACGTGACCTTCGCGGCGTCCCCGTGCGCGCAGGAGATCGCCCTCTCGTTCCTCGACGACCCGACGGCCGCCAAGACCGGGTGCGTCAGCGGCGTCGAGCCGCCCACGTTCGACACGGGCCCGCGAACCTGACCGGCCCGACGTCCCCCTCCCGCGAACGCCGAAGCCCCACGGGGGATTTGGCCCCGTCCCGGCCGCGCGGCATGCTGATCCGCGGTACCGGGTCCGATCAGCGGACACGGCCGGGGCGGGGGGAGGAGTTGCGCCCGCGCTGGCCCGAGGCGCTGGTCTACGACCCGGAGATGGTCGGCTTCGTGCGGACGATCCCGAGCGGGAGCAGCGGGTGCGGGACTGGGCCAAGGGCAGGATCGAGGCGTGCGTGGGTGCGGCCGGTGCGCTGCCCGGTGGCACCGTGTTCCTGGACGGCCTGCTGTCCCCGGGGGAGTTGGCGGAGCGCGTACTGGCCCGGGCCCGGCCGGGCGGGGCCTGTGGGGTGTGACCGTCGTCGGGGTCGGCCTGCGACGGACCGGGCCGGTCTTGCGCATGCGTCAGGGGACCGCGGCGCGGTGGTCCGCTTCGGGAGGGGTGCCGCCTATTCGGGTGCGACCTTGCAGGCGCTCACGGCGGTGCCGTTCGTCACGCCGCCCGCGGTGAGGCCGCTGACGCACTGCGCGTTGTCGCCGGTCAACCCGACGTAACACGCCATCCGGACGGAGTCCGGGGCCTCGCCGCCGTGCAGCTCGCGCTCGACCTGGTTGATGCAGGCCGTGACGTCCGCGTGCGCGGCGGGGGCGAGGAAGGAGGCGCCGCCGAGGGCGAGGGTCAGGCCGGTGAGGACGCTTGCGATACGGGTGGACGTGCGCATGGGACGTACCTGCTCTCCGGGGTCATCGTGCGGCCCGGCGCACGGGAGTGCCGGATCCGCCGGGGAACGTCGCCGAGCACGCGGTCGGCACACGGCCGCCGGGCCCGGGCCCCGCACCGGACCGGCTCGGCAGGGTCTCCCTCCCCTCCTTCGACGCTAGAGCAGCCTCATGGCGCCCGCACCCGCTGGACCTTCGCACACCTGCCCGGCAGGCATTCGGGTGGTGGCGTGCCGTGTCGGGCGGCCGGGACCGGCCGGGTTCGCCATCCTGGGCCGGGCGCGGCACCGCGGTCGGCGCCGCCCCTCCCCCACCGAGAAGGAGTACGCCATGGCGAAGGACGCGGTCGGACGGTTCCTCGCGGCTCTGGACCCGCAGCACCGGGAGGCCGTCGCCGGCAGACCGCACGAGGAGCAGGAACGCCTCGCGGCGGCGTGGGAACAGGAGCTGGAGTCGGACGACGAGCTCGACACCCTCGACGAGCTGTCTCCGCCCGCGGCCGAGGCCGAGGCGGCCCGTCGCGTCATGGCCCGCGAGAGCTGACGCACCGTCGGGCCGGCGACCGGCCCGCCCGCCCCTGCGGCCACCGGTCACGGTTGTTCCGCCGGGCGGCCCTCCCCCGCCATGAAGCGCCAGACGAGGGCGTGGCCCAGGATGATCAGCGCGATCAGCATGAGGGCCTCGGCCTGGATGGGACGCAGCCCGATGTGGCCGGCGAGTTCGGGGAAGGCGCCGACGACGGCGATCAGCAGGTAGAGCAGGGCGGCACCGGCCTGCTGCCGGGTGACGAAGTGGTCGCCGCGGGCACCGGCGCGGGTGAGCAGCCTCAGGGTGCACACGCAGCCGACCACGGCGAGGGCGATGAAGGCCACCCGCCAGATGTGTGGTTGTTCCGTACCGCCGACCTGGGCGAAGAGTCCCATCAGGGCGGGCAGCAGGAAGGACAGGTAGACCCCTCCCACGATCCTGCGCAGGGCGGGTTCGCGCATCCATTCCGGGTGGTTCTGCACCACGTTCCACCACAGGCCGACCAGGGTGAAGCAGGTGGCGGAGAAGAGGGCGTAGAAGGTGCTGACATCCATGGGTGACGAGAGTGGCAGCGATGTCCGCCGGGGCGGGCGGTACACGCCCTGCGTACCGGACTCCACCCCCGGTACGGACTACACCGCCGTCCGGGATCCTCCTCGGCCCGCGGTGTGGAGGCGTCCGGTCGGCGGGCGTCCGGCAGGATGGCCGCATGGACCTCATCCCCGCGCCCCGCGCACACGCCCCGGCTCCGGCTCCGGTTCCGGCCGCCACCGTACGGACGCGCCTCGTGGCCGCCGGGGCCGCGGTGGTGACCGTCGGCGCGGGGCTGGGCCTGAGGGCCGTGGCGGCGGGGAGCGTGGCCAAGTACGGCGGGGACGCCCTCTACACCGTCCTGGTCCTCGCCCTGGTCGTCGTGGTGGCACCGCGGCTGACCCCCCTGCGGGCCGCGGGGACGGCACTGGCCATCAGCTGGGCGGTCGAGTTCCTGCAGCTCGGCCCCTGGCCGGCGGAGCTCGCCCAACGCAGCGCCGTCGCCCGCCTGGTACTCGGATCCACCTTCAACGCACCCGATCTGTTCTGGTACGCGGCCGGCGCGGCGGCGGGCTGCCTCGTGCACACAGCAGGTTGACGACCGCCGTTCCCCGTGAGGCGAGTTCGGTGCGCAGGGCGCGCGCCGCCCCGTCGTTCTTGGCGAGCACCGCCTGTTG
>NZ_JBEXKC010000127.1:0-2699 GCF_040609475.1 Streptomyces sp. NPDC004667
GGGACGACTCGGTACCCTGCTGCGAGAGCCGTCCGAACTTCGCCCGGATCGCGGACGGCGTCGACGCCGTCCGCGCCGCGGCCCGTGACGAGTTCCGCAAGGGCGCCGCCCACCTGAAAGTGCTGCTCTCCGGCGGGGTGGCCTCGCCGCACGACGAGATCGCCGCCGTCCAGTACAGCGAGGCGGAGATCCGCGCCGCCGTGGAGGAGGCGGAGAACCACAACCGGTACGTCACCGTGCACGCCTACCACCCGCGTGCCATAGACCGGGCCTTGCGGGCGGGCGTGCGCTGCGTCGAGCACGGCAACCTGATCGACGACGCGACCGTCGCCCTGCTGCTGGAGCAGGACGCCTTCCTGGTGCCCACCCTGGTCGCGTACGAGCGGACGGCGGAGCTCGGACGGCAGTCCGGCCTGCCGGAGTCGTCCTGTCACAAGCTCACCGAAGTCCGCGACCACGGGCTGGCCGCCCTGGAGAAGGCCCACCGGGCGGGGGTCAATCTGGTCTACGGCAGTGACCTGCTCGGGCCGCTGCACTCGGCCCAGTTGGAGGAGTTCACGCTGCGTGCCGAGGTCCAGCCCGCCGCGGACGTGATCCGCTCCGCCACCAGCACGGCGGCCCGCCTGCTGCGGATGGAGGGCGAGATCGGCACCCTCGCGCCGGGCGCGCACGCCGACCTGCTCGTCGTGGACGGCGACCCCCTGGCGGACCTGGCCGTCCTCACCCGTCCCGAGCGCCACCTTCGGCACGTGGTCAAAGCCGGTGCCGTCCTCTGAAAAGGGCTGCCGCTACCGGCCTTGAGCCTTTCCAGCCTCACGCTGACGCGTGATGCGGGAGGAGGACGGCCTGGTCGCCCGGCGGCAGGGTTTCGGGGCCACGCACCACGTCTCGCAACGCTTACGGTGCGGACACTCTGCCGAGGCGGCGTCCGGTGCGGCCGGCCACCGCCGTCATCCCTGAGCACGGGGGGCGAGAGCTGGCCTGAGCACCCGGGCCAGGTGCGGGCGCACCGCAGCGGCGGGCGGGAGGGGGAGTTCGTCGTCCGGGGCGGTGTCCCAGCGGACGCCGTAGGAAGGGGGCATCGCCACCCTCTCGCCGACATTCGGGCGTTGTCGGCACATCACCGTGCCTGGGACACCACTACAGCCGTCCTTGCTGTTCGCCTGCGTAGCGAGGGTGGGCCTGGCTGGGCAGTAGGTCCCAGGAGTTGCGCCCCAGCCACTGGCCGAAGGTGACCGGTGGGCCGTCGCCGGCGGGGTCGAGGCGGAGCGGGACGATGAGGTCGCAGGAGGCGCGTCCGTCCCACCACATCGTGCCGGCCAGGGGTCCGGAGACCACGAGCAGGGTGGAGAACCCGCAGCCGTGTTCCTGGAGGCGCATCGCGCCGGCTGTACGCCGGTCCTCGAACTCCTCGCACTCCTCGTCCCAGGCCTTCCAGGAAGCCGTGAACCCGGCTGGGTCGTCGAAGTCTGCCTCTCTGGGCTCGCGATCCACCAGGGCCGCGTCGGCTTCCAGGTAGGAGTCGGGGTGGGGAAACGGCTCGGACAGCAGGTCCGCCCGCAGGGTGTCGTCCCCCGGCCACCGCCAGCCGTGCTCGGTCCGCACCACACCGAAGCCGTGGACATCCGGACCGCACAAGTACCGGCGATAGTCGGCAGGGAAGCGGACGCCGAGCGTTCGCTCGGCATCGGCGACCTCGGTCTCGGTCAGCGGAGGCCGCAAGGTGGCGGGTCTGTCCATGCGGGCAGCCTATGCAGCGGCCGCAGAGGACTCCGATCCCGAGTCCACGTTGGCAACCCTCCCATTGCTCGAAGCTGAGATTCTGCAGGTGGTGGCGGCCCGGCCCGGGTCCGTATCGGCGGAGGGCCGGGCTGCGACTTCGTGTACGGGCGGTCCGCGGAGCGGCCCGACCGGTCCTCACGCCGTTCGCTGGGCCAGTTCGGTTCTGTGCAGTGTCCACATGCCGCCCGGGGGCGTTCCTCAGGGAGTAGACGTGCGATCGGGCTATGGAGGGTGACGGAATGTCGGACACTGCGAAGCGGCGTATCTTCACGATGCTGGATGCCGATGGAGACGGCGTGATCACCCGTGGCGAGTACCTCGCGCGGGTCGACCGGGCGGCTGCGGCCTGTGGCCGCGATCCGCAGCACCCCCTCGTCGGCGCCGCCCGTGCGGCTCATGAGGAGGTGTTCCGGCAGATGGACGCGAACGGCGACGGGGCCGTCACCCTCGAGGAGTACAGCGGCTGGGCCGGCCACGATGCCTTCGAGGAGTCCTGCAGGCCCGCCCTCGGCTCCCTGTTCGACCTCGCCGACCTGGACGGCGACGGACATCTCACCCGTGACGAGTTCACCCTGCTGCGGACAGCCACCGGCAACAGCTCCCGGGGCGCGGCAGCCGCGTTCACCGCCCTCGACCCAGGCGGTGCCGGCACCGTCCACCGGAGCACCTACCTGGCTGCGATCCATGACTACCTCACCACCGGCACCTCCCCCATGGCCGACGCCTACCCCCACGACCACCCGGCCCCGGCACAGACGCTCACCCGCTGAGAAGACCGGCACGAACACGGGACATCCGCCTGCAGGCCGCAAAGGCACGGGCCGCCCCGAGCGCTGCGGTCTGCCGGCCCCGTACGACCACGACCGGCCCCTCTGCAACGGGCCCACCCGCCAGGACTTCGCGGATGGGACGAGGAC
>NZ_JBEXKC010000127.1:2709-15032 GCF_040609475.1 Streptomyces sp. NPDC004667
CCGTCATGGCCGCGCTGGAGGAGCGTTGGGCGACCTCGGCCATCAACCCGGTGCGCAGGGATCCCGGCGAGCCCGGAGTCCGGGCCCGGATCTACGCCGACGTCCTGCGCCCGGGGCGGGACGGCCCGTAGCCGCAGTGCCTGGGCAAGCTCTCCTCATGGTGGGCTTGCCCAGGGGCATCTCAGGCTTGCCCGGCCGCTGGGTCCCACAGGGGCGGGCGCGCCCGGTGCCGTCGCAGTGGAGGCACCGGCCACTCTGGGCCAGAGTCTCTCCCCCGGACAGCTCCACCCGCGCCCGGAACAGGACGTCGTCCGGATTGGCACGGGACAGCAGCACCCCCGGCCGCTCGAACGATTCGAAGCGGTCCTCCGGTTCGGGGTGGAATGCCTGAAGGCGGGTGAGGGCGTGCCACATGTCGTCGGGATCGTGGCGCTGTAGCCCGGCCATGTCCTTTCGCAGCTTGTTTCGTTTCATGGCTCCGGGCCACCGCATCCCGGACGATGACCCCGCGACTGCGGAACCGTCCCGCCCTGCGGCCCGGACGCCGGGCGAGCCCTTCGGCCGGCGAGGCTTGCCCACCCACCGGGGCCGTAACCGATGACGGTCTCCCGCAGACCTGCGTGACCGATCCACTCCCCCGATCGGTCAAACGGAACGTCAGGACCGTGACCGGTCATCGGTCATCGGTCATCGGTCATCGGTCGCCCGGCATCGGCCAGCCGCGGCTCGCCGGGAAGCCCAGGGGGTTCGTGACCGACGCCGCCTCGCCGGAGCGCCTCCGACCGGGGTGGTGCCAAGCCACCCGTGAAGGCGGCCTGCCCGGGCTCGCCTGGGGCTTGCCCTCAGCCCGTGAGACCTGGCCTCACCGTGCCTTCGGCGGTGCGGCCAGGGCGCGGCGCTCCTCTCCGTGGCCGTTCCCGACGGCCCGCCGCACTCGGCCGTCGGCTTCCTCGCGGGTCAGCCGGGGCAGGGTCGTGGTCGCCACGGTGAGCCGGTGGTTCACGCTCCCGACCGGGCGGGCCCCCTCGTGGAAGACGGCCTCCCTCGTGGTCGGGGCTGCGCGGCGCAGGGCCGGAGCGAAGACGAACACCACCGGCGGGAACGGCCGCTCCAGTTTCGCCCGGCGAAGCGAGCCGTTCGGGACGGCTCTGACGCCGTGATCATGCCGGCCATGTAAGGGGCGCCGCGCCCGACCTTCAGTGTCGTGTGCCAAGAGTGGAAGCACGACGCTCCGACTGCTCCACCGCGTGCGGGACGGTGTCCTACAGCTCTGCGCCGCGTGCCCGGTCACGGAAGTGGCCGTAGGCCATGAAGGCGAAGAGGACCGTCAGGAGTACCGCCGAGGAGCCGGCGGTGCCCAGGTCGAGGCCTCCCTTGGCAAGGGGCTTGGTGAGGAAGTCGCCCGCGGTGGCGCCCAGGGGGCGGGTGAGGACGAAGGCGATCCAGAAGAGGACCACGTTGGGGACGAACGGGACCCGGATGAGGAGGACGAGGACGAGGAGGACGCCGGTGATGAGCAGGGCGCTGCCCCCGTAGCCGAGTCCGGAGCTGTCGGAGAGGAAGTCGCCCATCGAGGTGCCCAGGGTGTTCGAGACGAGGATCGCCGACCAGAACAGGGCCTCGCCGCGGAAGGTCACGATGTCCCGGATGACGAAGGTCTGGCCGGTGAACTTCCAGGCGACGAAGATCGCGATGAGCAGGGAGACGAGGATGGCCGCGCCGGTCGGGTAGCCCAGTCCCAGGCCCTGTGGGCCCCAGCCCAGCGTGGTGGTGCCCTTCGCCAGGTACCTGGAGCTGGCGTCGCGGTTCATGAAGTCCGACACGGTGGTGCCGACCATGCTGGTGGAGACGATGACCGGCCAGTAGAAGAACGGGTTGTAGCGCTTGGCGCGGAGCTGTACCAGCAGGGTCACCACGAACATGAGGAACAGGGCGATCGTGGTGAGGAAGTAGCCCAGGCGCAGGGTCTGCGCGAACAGGTCTCCCGCGGTCTCTCCCAGCGTGGTGGCGGCGATCTTCATGATCCAGAAGGCGAGGGTGACCGCCGGCAGCTTCCGCACCACGTGCTGGACCGTGTCGGCTCCGTCGGCTTCGGGCAGGCTGAGGACGGGATCCCTCGGCATCACCTTGACCGGGGACGGAGGACGGGGCGAGAGGTGCAGGTGCCCTTCGTGCATCGCCCACCGCTTGCGCAGTCGTACGGCGACGGCAGGATCCCGGGTGGTGACCACGAGGGCGGCTCCCGCCTCGTCCGCGGCTGCGAAGAGCACGTCGATGACCCGTCGGCCGGTGGCTCGGTCCAGGTCTCCGGTGGGATCGTCCGCCAGGATCAGGCGGGGTGAGGTGGCCAGCGTGCGGGCGATGGCGACGTGCTTGGCCTGGCTGCCGGAGAGTTCGGCGGGCATTCTGTGGGCGAGTTCGGCGGCTGCCACGACGGCGAGGCAGTGCAGGGCCCTGAGGTGCGCCCGCTCCCTGGGGACGCCGGCCAGTACGAGGGGCAGCGCGGCGTTCTCCGTAACGTTCAACGCCGGCACGAGGGTGGGGCCCTGGAGTACGACTCCGACCTGTCCGTGTGCCGGCACCCGGGGCAGCCCCGGCCAGCTGATCTCTCCGGCCGTGGGTTGTTCGACGTCTGCCATGAGGTGCAGCAGGGTGGACTTCCCGGAGCCCGAGGGGCCCGTGATGGCTATCCGGTCGCCGACGTGGACCTCGCACGTCGCACTGTTCACGGCGGCCTGGGCCGTCGGCCCGTCGCCGTGGATGCGGGCGGCGTCCTGGCAGCGCAGCAGCAGGGTGTCGGCGGTGGTCACGGCAGGACCCCTCTCCGGCCCGGCAGGTCGACCCCGTGGGCGGCCCCGACGACTCCACGGTTGTCGAAGGGAAGAACGGCTCGGCCCTCTGCTGCGAACGTGGGGGCCGGAACGGGCGTACGTCGCATGATCATGGCGCCTTTCGGGAGACGAAGCGGAAGCACGGGTCTCCTCCGACGCTAAGCAGTGGCGGGTTAGCGCCCGGCCCGCTCACGGTGAGATGACGGTAAAGCCCCAGCTCATGCCCCCGGCACGTCATGGGGACCCGGCCCCATGCGGCCCATGCGGCCCATGCGGCCCAGGTGGCCCATGCGCGCAGGCCGACCCGACAGGTGTTGTTCGTCGGCCGGCCGCCCCGGTGCATGGGGATGCGCCGGGGCGGTCCGTCATTCGTCGGCTGTTCAGCCGAGCGAGGTGAGGAGGGTGTCGAGCGCGTCGACCTCACTGGCCTTGTCGGGGTGTGGGGCGCGTACTGCCTTCAGTACCCGGTCGATCTCACCGTCGAGGAAGCTCCACGCCTGCTCGCTCTTGGGCTCGAGGGCGGACTGGTCGTCGTCCCACGCTGTCTCCAGGTCGGTCACACGGCCGGTCGCGGCCCGCTGATCACCCGAGTTGACCTTCGCCAGGGTGTCGGCCGTGATGGTGCGGAACTTCGCGATCTCGGCCGGAGGGAACGGCGACGTCGCTTCCTGAGGGCTGATGTGGCTGGTCACCGGTGCTGGAGTGTCGGCTTCTCCGCTCGCTGCGGCGTGCGGCTGGTGGTTCGCCCACACGAGGAGCGATGCGCCTGCGACGGCGACGACGGCGTAGTAGGCGAGCATGCCCCGCTCACGTGCCGGGTTCGGTGTCCTCGCGGTACGGGTCACCTCCTGGCCGTCGATGACATCACTCCGGCTGAGCGTGAGGTACACGACCGTGGCGAGGATGGCGACCAGGAAGATCACGCTCGTCAGTGCGGTGCCGAGGCCCAGGCCGCCGTCGCCGCCGCCGGGCGATCCGAGCCAGTCCCCGAGGTTGGCGCCGAGCGGGCGGGTGAGGATGTAGGCCAGCCAGAAGGAGAGCACGGCGTTGGCCCCGAGGCGCCGGCCGACAATGACCGCGAGGATCAGTCCGAGCGGCAGGAGCACGGATACGCCCGCGGTCCAGCCTGTCAGCTCCAGCGTCCAGTCGCCGGTGGCGGTACCGAGCGCGAAGGTGACCAGGACGGCGAGCCAGTAGAAGAGCTCACGGGGCCGGGTGGTGATGCTGTGGACTGACAGGGTCCGCTCTCTCGCGTACCAGATGCCGAAGACCACGGCGAGCGCAGCGGCGAACACGCCGCTGCTCACGGCGAGGGGCACTCCCTGGCTGTCGGTGAGGATGTCCGTGTAGAGGGTGCCGGTCACACTCACCACCACGACGGTGAGCCAGTAGACGAACGGGATGTAGCGTCCGGCGGCGAGCTGCCAGGCCAGGACGGCCGCCAGAGCGCCCGTGAAGATCAAAGCGGTGTTGATCAGGCCGACACCGAGGCTCATGTTGATCCAGTCGGCGAAGCTTTCACCGACCGTGGTGCACAGGATCTTGATGATCCAGAACCAGATCGTGACCTCGGGAACCTTGTTCAGCAGTCGCCCGGCGGGCGCCAGAACGCTCTCGCCGACTCGCAGCCTGTCTCCTGGACGGGCGCGCGCCCCTGGAGCCGTGGGACTCTCAGACGTTTCGTAGCTCATGCGGCCCGACTGTGCCATCGGGAACCTGAACGCTTCCTGACCACATCGCTGGACCTGACGGCGGCAATGCCCCTCTCGCCGTACTTGATGGTGAACGCGGTCGAGTACGGCGACAGGGGGTGGGGGTGGGGGTGGGGGCAGTAGGGTGACCGTGGCGTGCGGCGGTCGGCGGCGCTCAGCCACAGGACCACGGCGACGATGATCACGCCGAGGACCAGGCTGACCGGTCCGGTGCCCAGCCCGAGGCCGCCACGCTCGGCGCCGGCCCAGGCCACGGCGAACGGCGACGCGGACACGGCGTAGGGCACGCCGAGGGCGACGTGCGCGACGTCGGCGGCCATGGTCCCGAAGACACTGACCATGACCAAGCCGACCAGTACGGGTCACGGGCCTCCCGTCGCCGGCGGCGGTGAGGTATCGGCGTGTGCGATCCTGTGCGGCCAGGGCGGCGACCGCCGGCACCGGTCCGAGGGCGCGGGCGCGGGCGCGGCAATCTGAGGTGGTCTCGCCCATGCCGGTGGTGAGGATCTTCACGACCCAGAACACCGCGGTCGGCTCGGGGACCTTGCTCGCCGCGGGGCGAACGGCCCGGTCCTGGGTGCCGCGGTGCGCCCCGGGGTCGTCGTGACGCCCAAGACGGCGGCACTCCTTTCTGCGCGGCGCGGCCGGGGCCGTGCCGCTCGGTCGGTCGGTCCGGTTCGGCCACCCAGGACGGTGTCGCCGGTCGAGGGGTCACGGGATTCATCGGCGCGCGTGCCGTGCTCAGCGTCCGCGTGCCGGCCGTCGTGCCCGTCGGGGCCCTCGGAGTCCTCTCGCGACTCGTCGTGGCGCTCGTGGTCTCCGGCAGATGCCACCCGGTGCTCGCCGCGTCCCTCTTCCTCGTGGTGGTGGACGGCCGCCGCAGCCGCGCGGCCGACGCCCGCCGGCGGGCTTCTTCTGCGTCGTGCCTGAGCCACCCTGAGGGGAGACCGTCTCCGAGCACGAAATCTTGGACGGAGTCTGGGGCAGCAACACGGACAGCGACCCCGACGCCGTCGAGGTTCATGTGAGCACCCTGCGACGCTGGATCGACGCCCCGTTCGGGCGGGCCGCGGTGCCGACCGTCCGAGGCGCCGGATACCAGCCGGCAGCCGACGGTGGCTGAGCCGGATCGTCCACGCCGCACACCGCCGGGTCCGTGCCCTGCTGCGCCCACCGGCCCGGTAACCATCCACGTCGGCGCCTCGCTGCGCACCGCCGGCGACTTGACCTGGCGTACGACCGGCCGGGCGTTGCGGCCGGTGCAAACTGCGAGAGGCACGCCTACGCTGCTGACCATGCCCGCCCCCCATGACCGCAGCCCCTTCCCCAGCCTCCTGGTCATCGAGGACGACGACACCATCGGACGTCACCTCGACACCGGACTCCGGGCACACGGATATGCCACCACGTGGTGCCGCACCGGGAACGGGGGGCTCCAAGCAGCCCGCGCCGCGCCCCCGGACATCATCCTGCTCGACCTCGGACTGCCGGACGCGGAAGGGGTCGACATCGCACGGGAACTCCGCAGCCGCCACCCCGACCTGGTGCTCGTCATCCTGACCGCCCGCAACGAAGAGATCGACATCATCGCGGGGCTCGACGCGGGCGCCGACGACTACCTCGTCAAACCCTTCGCCCTGTCCGTGCTGGTGGCCCGCCTCCGCGCCCACCTGCGCCGCCTGCCTCCCGGGCACGACGACCAGGAGACGGCCTACCATGTCGGGCCCCTCGTCGTGGATACGCGCGCCCGCACATGCCTACTGGGCGGTGAAGAAGTAGCCCTGCGCCCGAAGGAATTCGACCTGCTCGCCGTGCTGGCCCAGCACGCCGGAACCGCCGTGTCGCGCGAAGACCTCATGGCCCGGGTGTGGGACGAGAACTGGTTCGGCCCCACCAAGGTCCTGGACGTCACTCTGGCATCGCTCCGCCGCCGGCTCGCCCGGACGGCGGCACAGGCCGTACCGCCGACGGACCCGCCGGGCATCTCGACGCTGCGCGGCTTCGGCTACCGTCTCGAACCCGATCACGGGTGACGACCGTGCGACGGGTCAGCCGCCCGGCACGGCACCGGCCGCGTACTCGACGTACTCGACGTACTCGACGTACTCGTGCAGGAGAGCGCTTGTATCTGTCTGGCCAGGTAGCTCGGCGACACGTCGTGCGGCGCGGACGGCCGAGGCCGCCGGCAGCGGGTTGCCGACCGAGGTCAGCACCCGGCAGGAGTACCGTGCCCAGCCCACGCCACCGGCCGGTTCCACGCCACCTCCACTCGACTCGGATAACGTTTGTCCTAATTTGCGGGGTCTCGACGCACGAAGGAAGGCGCACCTTGAAGATCACCGTCATCGGCACCGGACTCATCGGCTCGCAGCTCGCCACCGAGCTGGCAGCACGGGGCCACGAGGTCACCGCCGCGTCGCTGTCGTCCGGCGTCGATCTGCTCACCGGGGCCGGCCTCGGCACGGCGCTCGCCGGCGCGGAGGCAGTGGTGAACGTGACCAACTCCCCCACGTTCGACGAGCAGTCGATCGAGTTCTTCCGCACCACGGTGGGCAACCTCCTCGCCGCAGGCGAGCGGGCCGGCGTACGCCATCAGGTGGTTCTGTCCATCGTCGGCGTGGACCGGGTCTCCGAACTGGACTACTACCGCGGCAAGACGCTCCAGGAGGAACTGCTGCGCGGCGGTCCGACGCCCTACTCGATCGTGCGCGCCACGCAGTTCTTCGAGTTCATGGAGCCGACCATGTCGTGGACCTCGGACGAGACCGCGGTGCGACTGCCCGCGACGCCGCTCCAGCCGATCGCCAGCCGCGACATCGTCGACGTCCTCGCGGACGTGGCAACCGGCGCGCCGCTCGGCGGGGTTCTCGAGATCGCGGGCCCCGACAGGTTCACGCTCGACGAGATCGGCCGCATGACGCTGGCCGCGCGGGGCGACCGGCGCCCCGTCGTCGTCGACGACCAGGCGGGCCTGTTCGCCGCCGTGCACGGAGACGCCCTCATCCCGGGCCCCGGCGCCCGCCTGGCACCGACCCGCTACCAGGACTGGCTCAACCGCTGACCACTCCCGGGGCCGTGATGCACTGCACGACACGCCACTGACACTCCGGACGGCATTCTGAAACGATCAGTGGTTCAAACGGCCGGCGGTGGGCGACGGCGTGTCACGTGGCGCGGTGCGAGCGGAGGACACGGGCGAGCCAGGCGGTGCGGGTTCGCCGGGCGGTGATCGAGAGGGACGCTTGCGGGAACAACGTGTCGAATCCGTGGAATCCCCCTGCCCAGACGTGGAGTTCCGCCTGGCCGCCGGCCGCCCAGATACGGGTGGCGTAGTCGGTGTCCTCGTCGCGGAAGAGTTCGGCGGAGCCGGTATCGACGTAGGTGGTGGGCAGGCCCGAGAGGTCGTCCGCCCGGGCAGGGGAGACGTACGCGGGCACCTCGTCCTCGCCGGCGTCGCCGAGCACGCTGCGCCATCCGAACTCGTTCATCTGCAAGGTCCAGCTGCCCGGGCCGTCAGCGTACTGGTGACTGGAGGTGCTGGTGCTGCGGTGGTCGAGCATGGGGCAGATCAGCATCTGGGCGGCGATCCGGGGGGTCCCGAGGTCGCGGGCGAGCAGGGCGACGCCGGCCGCCAGGCCCCCGCCCGCGCTCGCTCCCGCGATGACGATCCGGGCCGGGTCGATACCCAGTTCGGCGGCGTGTTCGGCGACCCAGAGCAGGCCGTCGTAACAGTCGTCTACGAGGACGGTGCCGGTGGCCTCGGGAGCTAGCCGGTAGTCCACCGAGACCACGACCGCGCCCAGTTCGTCGAGCCATTCCAGCGGGATGTCGATCTGTGAGAAGCGGTCGCCCATCACCATCCCGCCGCCGTGCATCCAGTAGACGCACGGGGCGGGTGCGGTCCGGTCGGCTCGCGAGGGGGCGAACACCGCCAGGGGGATCGGGGTGCCGTCCCGGGCGGGCACGGTGATTTCGCGCAGATCGGCCCGGTGGCGGTCGAGCAGGGGTGCGACGGGCGCCTGCGGGAGCCGTCGCAAGAGCGCGAGCACCTCGGGATCGAGCCGGGGAACCGGCGGCAGGCCGGCCAGCAGCGTACTGAGTTCGGAGTCCAGGGCTGGACGGGGCGGGGGCGGCACGGTCATGGTGGTCGTCGGCCTTTCGTCGGACCTACGGGACGGGGGTCACACGGGGCGTTCGTCGCACGCGGCTGCGCGAGGCGGCGGAGCTGCGCGGCGGGTGACGGTGTCAGAAGGCCGCCTTGCCGCCGACCGGGACGTGGTCGGTGTACTCGGGCTCCTTGGCCAGCAGTGCGGTCACCTGCGCCACGAGCGCCCGGGCGGCCGTGCCGGCGAAGTGCCGGTGGTGGTCCTCCTCGGTGGTCCAGCCCTCGGTGACGTGGACGACGTCGGGGTCGGAGGCGGAGCGGGACAGGAGGTAGACCAGGCAGTGTTCGCTCGCGGCGGGACCGTCCTCCTCCAGGCCGGTCAGCAGGAGGTCGATCAGGCGGTCGCCCAGGGCGGGTCCGGCAGTGAGCGTGGCATGGAAACCATAGGTGGCGATCATCTGCATTTCCTTCGCTCTGTGGGATCTGGCTGATTCCATTGAAAGCGTCTGAACTGCAAAAACGTAGTCCGATATTCGCCCGTGCTTGCATGATGCTCTCGTTTTGGGGAAACGTGGTGGCTGACGGTGCTCAAATGGGACCATGCCTCTGGAAGAGTTCCGCAGCCTCCTGGACCGACACGCCCGAGCCGACTGGACCACCGCCATCGAGGGCGTCCTGATCTCTCGGATCGACAGGGCGGACCCGCCGGCTCCGTCCATGTCCGGCACCCTGTTGGCGGTCATCGCCCAGGGTGCGAAACGGCTCGCGCTGGGCGACCGGGTCTACGAGTACGGGGCCGGGCAGTACCTGGTGGCGTCCGTCGACCTCCCGGTCACGGGACAGTTCACCCAGGTGGCACCGGACCGGCCCGCTCTCGGTTTCGGCCTGACGCTGGATCCGTCCGCCGTCGCCGAACTGCTGCTCGCGGCCGGGCCCGGCGACACCCCCCGGACCGGGGCGGGCACCCCGTCGGGCATCGCCGTCAGTGACGCGCCGGCCGCACTGATCGACGCGGTGGTCCGGCTGCTGCGGCTGCTCGACGAGCCCCGCGACCGTGCCGTGCTGGCGCCACTGGTCAAAAGGGAGATCCTGTGGCGCCTGATCACCGGCGAGCAAGGGGCGACGGTACGTCAGCTCGGGCTCGCGGACAGCGGACTCAGTCACGTCTCCCGCGCCGTGCGCTGGATCCGGGAACACTACGCCGAGTCCTTCCGGGTCGAGGACGTGGCCCGGATGTCCGGCATGAGCGTCTCCGCCTTCTACCGCAACTTCCAGGCGGTGACGGCGATGAGCCCGATCCAGTTCCAGAAGCAGATCCGCCTCCAGGAGGCCAGGCTACTGCTGGCCACCCACCCCGGCGACGTCACCGGGGTCGGACAGCGGGTGGGATACGACAATCCGTCGCAGTTCAGCCGCGAGTACCGCCGGCAGTTCGGTGCGCCCCCGAGCCGGGACGCTCTCCGGCTGCGGGATGGCGCGCTACCCGCCGCAGGTGCCATTCCCTGAGACGACATCGACGCGGCGGGAGAGGAGAGGAGAGGAGAGGATCGAGCAAGAGGTAGCCAGGATATTTCTATTGTTCGGCCAGGTCAGGCCGATTCAATGAGATCAGCGATTCCTCAGGGGAAGAGGAACGTACCCGGGTCCCCCGCGGATCCCACCACCTCACAGGAGGCACGACATGAAGTCGGTTCTGATCACTGGCGCCTCGTCCGGATACGGGCGTGAGACCGCCCTCCATTTCCACGCCCGGGGCTGGGACGTCATCGCCACGATGCGCACCCCGCGGACCGGCGTCCTGCCCGAGTCGGACCGGATCCGCGTCCTCGCGCTCGACGTGACCAGCTCCGAGAGCATCACCGCCGCCTTCGAGGCCGCCGGGCCGGTCGATGCCCTGGTCAACAACGCGGGGATCCCGTCGATCGGTGTGTTCGAAGGCACCTCGATGGCCCGTGTGCGAGAGGTCTTCGAGACCAACACGTTCGGTGTGATGGCGACGACGCAGGCGGTTCTCCCGCAGTTCCGCGAGCGCGGCTCGGGGGTGGTGGTCAACGTGACCTCCAGTGTGGTGCTGGGGCACATGCCGCTCTCGGCCGTCTACAAGGCCAGCAAGATGGCCATCGAGGGGTTCACCGCATCCCTCGCCCTCGAACTGGCACCGTTCGGGGTGGGGGCGAAGACCGTCGAGCCGGGCGCCTGCCTGAGCACCAACTTCGCCGGCCGGGCGACGGAAGGGGGATCGCCACAGGATCTGGTGCCCGCGCCGTACGCCGCGTGGGCGAAGCAGGCCATGGAAGAGTTCACCGGTCAGGGGCTGTTCACCAAGGAGAGCGATGTCGCCGAGGCGGTGTGGCGGGCCGTGCACGACACGACCGGTCAACTCCGCTTCCCCGCGGGCCCCGACGCGGTGCGGCTCGCCCAGGCGAGGTGAGGCACGAGAGCCGACCCGCTACCACGTCGTCAGGAACCCGCCGTCGATCGTGATGTCGGCCCCCGTGACATTGCCCGTCCGGTCACTGGCCAGCATCAGCACCACGTCCGCGACCTCGGCGGGCTTCGAGAACCGGCCGGTGACCGTGGCGCCCGCAGCCTGGGCCCTCACCGCCTCCGGCGCCATCCCGGTCGCACGGGACAAGGTGGCGGCCACACCGTCGTCGGCCAGCCACAGGTCGGTCTCGACCGGGCCGGGGCTGACCGTGTTCACACGGATGCCGCGGCCGCCCACCTCCTTGGACACGCCCTTGGAGAAGTTCGCCAGGGCCGCCTTTCCGGCGCAGTAGTCGATCACCATCGGGTCGGGGAACACGGCGTTGACCGAGCAGACGTTGACGATCGACCCGCTGCCCCTGGCCAGCATCAGCGGCAGGACCTCACGGGTGGCGCGCACCGCCGTGAAGAAGTTGAGGTTCATCGCCTGCTGCCACTGCTCGTCGGTGACACCGAGAAACCCACCCGTACGGGCCGGAGCCGCGCCCACGTTGTTCACGAGTACGTCGATCCGGTCCCCGGCAGCCGCGACGAGCCGCCCGGCCCCCTCCGCCTCGGCCAGATCCACCCGCACCAGACGGACGCCGCCGCGCTCGATCAGCGCGTCCAGCTCGTCGGAGGAGTGACGTGCACCGGCCACCACCTGGGCGCCCTCGGCGGCCAGGGCCCGCACGATCGCGAGGCCGATACCGCGGCTGGCACCCGTGACCACTGCCACGCGGCCTTTCAGTCCAAGATCCATGGTGATGTCATCGGCCACCACCGGCACGCGCTTGAGCGGCCCGGGCCGATCCTCACCACCGGCCCCCGTACCGGGCCCCCTTGACCGCCGGCTCGGCTCCGCCTCGGTCACGGCACGGGGGGTGGTCCCGGCGAGTGATCCCATGCGGATCGAGCCGTTCTCCTGGCACTCAGCGCCGGCGGGACATCCGGCCGGGGCGGCGGGCGTGGCGTCGGGACTTGTACGGGTTGTCGGGTGATGATGACGCGGTGCGACTTGATCACGTTTCCTACGCGGTGGCCCGCGACAGCTTCGTCTCGACCGTCCAGTGGATCGGATCGGCCCTCGGCGCCGGGTTCGTCGACGGGGGCGTGCACCCGCGATTCGGCACCCGCAACTTCATCCTCCCGCTGAGCGGCGGCACCTACGTCGAGGTCGTCACCACACTCGACCACCCCGCCGCCGAC